>NZ_JBIVMI010000001.1:698541-744607 GCF_044753005.1 Kitasatospora sp. NPDC088548 | reverse complement strand
GGCTCCCAGTAGACGACTGGGTTGATAGGCCGGATATGGAAGCCCTGTGAGGGGTGGAGTTGACCGGTACTAATAGGCCGAGGGCTTGTCCTCAGTTGCTCGCGTCCACTGTGTTGTTCTGAAACAACGACCCCATGCCTGTTCCGGTGTGGTCGGTTGACAGTTTCATAGTGTTTCGGTGGTCATAGCGTGAGGGAAACGCCCGGTTACATTCCGAACCCGGAAGCTAAGCCTCACAGCGCCGATGGTACTGCAGGGGGGACCCTGTGGGAGAGTAGGACGCCGCCGAACAATTATTCCAGAGAACCCCCACCCGATTCCGGGTGGGGGTTCTCTGCGTTTACGGCCGTGTATTGCTGTGTATTTACGGCATCACGCGCAGGGCACGGCCGCTGTGGGATGGTGGGTGTGTGACGTTGGAGGACCTTGTCCGGTTGCGCCGGGCCCGTGACCTGATCGACCGTGACTACGCGGAGCCGCTCGACGTTCCGGCGCTGGCGCGTACCGCCCTCATGTCGCCGGGCCATTTCTCCCGCAGCTTCCGCGCCGCCTTCGGGGAGACGCCGTACAGCTACCTGATGACGCGCCGGATCGAGCGGGCCAAGGCGCTGCTGCGGCGCGGCGACCTGTCGGTGACGGAGGTCTGCTTCGCGGTCGGCTGTACATCGCTGGGGTCGTTCAGCTCGCGGTTCACCGAGTTGGTCGGCGAGAGCCCGAGCTCGTACCGGGCCCGCAGCCATGACGAGGGCGCCGCCATCCCGGCCTGCATCGCCAAGATCCACACACGACCGGTCAGGAATGGAGAAGCGAAACGCGTGCCCCGCCCGTAGCGTGAAGCGCATGAACATCAGACTTTCACAGTGCTTCATCGCCGTTGACGACCACGACCGGGCGCTCGCCTTCTACCGGGACGTTCTCGGCCTGGAGGTGCGCAACGACGTCAAGTTCGAGGGGATGCGCTGGGTGACCGTCGGCGCACCGTCGCAGCCCGATGTGGACATCGTCCTCGAACCGCCCCTCGCGAACCCGAACGCCTCGTCCGCCGACAAGGCCGTCATGGCGGAGCTGCTGGCGAAGGGCCTGCTGCGCGGCGTCATCTTCAGCACCGACGACTGCGACGCCACCTTCGAGCGCATCAGCGCCGCGGGCGGCGAGGTGCTGCAGGAGCCGATCGACCAGCCGTACGGCGTCCGCGACTGCGCCTTCCGCGACCCCTCCGGTAACATGCTTCGCTTCAGCCAGCCGCGCAAGCAGTAGGCTCCGGCCCCGGGAACCGGGCGTTACCCTTGCGGCGGACCCCGCGCCGCGTGGTCGGCGCCGGAGGGGCCACGGACCGAAGGCGTGGATGCCCTGGTTCTTGTGCTGGGAGCGACCCCGGCCGGCGTCAGCCGACCGGGGTCGCGCCACCCCTGGCCGACCCCGCCGGCCGCCACCGCCGATCGGACAGCCGGCGGACCGCCGCCGCGACCGCGCCGCCGGGGGAGAAGAACGTACTGCGCGAAGCCGGCCGGATCGAGCCGGGCGACGCCGACGGAGCCGCGAAGGCGGCCTCGCGCAAGAGAGCGTAAGAGAGGGAGAGACGATGAGCAGGGCCACGAGGACGGACCCGCAGTCGCCTGTGCTGCACGGTGCCGACAGCCACGATCTGATCCGCGTGCACGGTGCGCGCGAGAACAACCTCAAGGACCTCAGCGTCGAGCTCCCGAAGCGCCGGCTGACGGTGTTCACCGGCGTCTCCGGCTCGGGCAAGAGCTCCCTGGTGTTCGACACGATCGCCGCGGAGTCGCAGCGGCTGATCAACGAGACCTACAGCACCTTCGTGCAGGGCTTCATGCCGACGCTGGCGCGGCCCGAGGTCGACGTGCTCGAAGGGCTGACCACCGCGATCATCGTCGACCAGCAGCGGATGGGCGCCGACCCCCGCTCCACGGTCGGCACCGCCACCGATGCCAACGCGATGCTGCGTATCCTCTTCAGCCGGCTCGGGCAGCCGCACATCGGCTCGCCCGGCGCGTTCGCCTTCAACGTCCCCTCGGTCCGGGCGAGCGGTGCGATCACGGTCGAACGCGGGGCCGCCAAGACCGTGAAGCAGACCTTCACCCGCACCGGCGGCATGTGTCCGCGCTGCGAAGGCCGGGGCACCGTCTCCGACATCGACCTCACCCAGCTCTTCGACGACTCCAAGTCGCTCGCCGAGGGCGCGATCACCGTCCCCGGCTACACCACGGACGGCCACTGGACCGTGCGGATCTTCACCGAGTCGGGCTTCTTCGACCCGAAGAAGCCGATCCGCGACTACACCGAGACCGAGCTGCGGGACTTCCTCCACCGCGAGCCGACCAAGGTGAAGGTCAACGGCATCAACCTCACCTACGAGGGGCTGATACCCAAGATCCAGAAGTCATTCCTCGCCAAGGACCGGGAGGCGATGCAGCCGCACATCCGGGCGTTCGTGGACCGGGCGGTCACCTTCACGGCCTGCCCCGAGTGCGGCGGCACCCGGCTCAGCGAGGCGGCCCGGTCGTCGCTGATCGGCGGGGTCGGCATCGCCGACGCGTGCGCGATGCAGATCAGCGACCTCGCCACCTGGGTCTGCGGCCTCGACGAGCCGTCGGTGGCGCCGCTGCTCGCCACCTTGCAGCAGACCCTCGACTCGTTCGTGGAGATCGGGCTGGGTTACCTCTCGCTGGACCGGCCGTCGGGCACGCTGTCGGGCGGCGAGGCGCAGCGCGTCAAGATGATCCGCCACCTCGGCTCCTCGCTGACCGATGTGACCTACGTCTTCGACGAGCCCACCACGGGCCTGCACCCCCATGACATCCAGCGGATGAACGCCCTGCTGCTGCGGCTGCGGGACAAGGGCAACACGGTGCTCGTCGTGGAGCACAAGCCGGAGACGATCGCGATCGCCGACCATGTCGTCGACCTCGGTCCCGGCGCCGGTGCGGCGGGCGGCTCCGTCTGCTTCGAGGGCACCGTGGAGGGGCTGCGGGCCAGCGGCACCCTCACCGGCCGCCATCTCGACGACCGGGCCGTCTTCAAGGAGACGGTGCGCAAGCCCACCGGCACGCTGGAGATCCGCGGCGCGACGACGCACAACCTGCGCGACGTCGACATCGACATACCGCTCGGGGTGCTTGTCGTGGTGACCGGTGTCGCCGGCTCCGGCAAGAGCTCGCTCGTGCACGGGTCGCTGGCCAATGGGTCGCCGGCCAGCGGTTCGGGGCCGGCCGGCGCGGGTGTGGTGTCGGTCGACCAGGGCGCGATCCGCGGCTCGCGGCGGAGCAACCCGGCGACGTACACCGGGCTGCTCGACCCGATCCGCAAGGCGTTCGCGAAGGCCAACGGTGTGAAGCCGGCCCTGTTCAGCGCCAACTCCGCCGGTGCCTGCCCCAGTTGCAACGGCGCCGGTGTCATCTACACCGACCTGGCCATGATGGCCGGCGTCGCCACCGTCTGCGAGGAGTGCGAGGGGAAGCGGTTCCAGGCGTCGGTGCTGGACCACCACCTCGGGGGCCGCGACATCAGCGAGGTGCTCGCGATGTCGGTGACCGAGGCCGAGGAGTTCTTCGGCGCCGGCGAGGCGCGCACGCCGGCCGCGCACACCATCCTCGGCCGGCTCGCCGACGTCGGGCTCGGCTACCTCAGCCTCGGCCAGCCGCTCACCACGCTGTCCGGCGGCGAGCGGCAGCGGCTCAAGCTGGCCACCCACATGACCGAGAAGGGCGGCGTCTACGTCCTCGACGAGCCGACCACCGGCCTCCACCTGGCCGACGTCGAGCAACTGCTCGGTCTGCTCGACCGGCTCGTCGACTCCGGCAAGTCGGTCATCGTCATCGAGCACCACCAGGCGGTCATGGCGCACGCCGACTGGATCGTCGACCTCGGCCCCGGCGCCGGTCACGACGGCGGCCGGATCGTCTTCGAGGGCACACCCGCCGACCTCGTCGCCGCCCGTTCCACCCTCACCGGCGAGCACCTCGCGGCCTACGTCGGCGCCTGACCGGGGCCCGCACCGCGAGTGCGCGTCGCCCCGCTCCGCAGGGCCCGGGCGCGCCGGACACGGGCAAGAGGGCGGGAGCCGGCAAGAGGAGGGAGAGGGGCCCGGTGGGGGACGGGCGCCTCTCCCTCCTCGCCCGAGGGGCCTGCCCACCGCTCCGGGCACGCCGGCTCAGCCACGGCCTGCGGGCGGGGCGGCCTTGCGATGCACGCACCCCAACGCCGCACGCTGATCCGCCGAGAATTGCCAGACACGCCCTGGTGCCCCCGCACAGCCCGGGCAAGATCGCCAGGGCTGTGCGGGGAGCGGGACGGCGCCGCCGGACGGGCCCTCAGCCGGTCGGGGCGGTGGGGCGGGAGGCCAGGCCGACGGGGCAGACGACGGGTGTGCCGTGGACCGGGTCGGTGAGGATCGCGCTCTCCACCCCGTACAGCTCGCGCACCAGGTCGGGGGTGACGATGTCGCGGGGCGCGCCCTGGGCCGCGACCCGGCCGTCGCGCATGGCGACCATGTGGTCGGCGTAGCGGCAGGCGGTGGTGAGGTCGTGCAGGACGAGGATGACGGTGCGGCCGCGGTCGGCCAGACCGCGCACCATCTCCAGCACCTCCAGGGCGTGGCCCATGTCCAGGGCCGAGGTGGGTTCGTCCAGCATCAGGATGTCGGTGTCCTGGGCGACGGCCATGGCGATCCAGGCGCGCTGCCGCTGCCCGCCGGAGAGGGTGTCCAGCGGGCGGTCGGCCAGGTCGTGCAGGTCGGCGGCGGTCAGGGCGCGCTCCACCGCCTCGGCGTCGCCGGCGGACCACTGCCGCAGCAGCCCCTGGTGCGGCTGGCGGCCGTAGCGGACCAGGTCCCGGACGGTCAGCCCGTCCGGGGCGGTGGCGGACTGCGGCAGCAGGCCGATGATGCGGGCGATCGCGCGGGTGGACAGCGAGGGCAGGGGCTTGCCGTCCAGCAGGACGGCGCCGGAGCGGGGGGCGAGGGTGCGGGCCAGGCCACTGAGCAGGGTGGACTTGCCGCAGCCGTTGGGGCCGACGATGACGGTCACCTGCCGGGACGGCAGCCGGAGGTCGAGTTCGTGCACCACGGTGGTGCGGTCGTGGCCCAGGGTGAGCGCGCTGGCCTCCAGCCGGGGGGCGGTGCCGCTGTCGGTGCTGCCCGGAGCACCCGGAGCACCCGGAGCACCCGGAGCGGCAGCGGCGTCGGTGGCGGTGGGGGCGGTCATGCGGTCCTCCGGGTACGGGTGGTGAGCAGCAGCCACAGCAGGTAGGGGCCGCCCACGACGGCGGTGACCAGGCCGACCGGCACCTCCAGCGGCGCCAGGGCGGTGCGGCCGATCAGGTCGGCGAGCAGCACGAGGACGGCGCCCGCGGCGGCCGAGGTGAGGACCGGGACCGCGCAGCGCGGTCCGGCGATCCGGCGGGCGGCCTCGGGGGCGGCCAGGGCGATCATGCCGAGCGGTCCGGCGACGGCCACGGCCAGCCCCGCGCAGACCACGGCGGTGAGCAGGACGGCGATCCGCAGGCCGCGGACCCGGACGCCCAGCCCGGTGGCGACGGCCTCGGAGAACCGGAGCAGGGCCAGCCGGCGGCCGAGCAGCACGGCCACCGGCAGGCAGACCAGCAGGCCGATGCCCAGGTAGCCGACGGCGTCGGCGTCGCGGCTGTTGAGGGTGCCCACCGTCCAGGCGAAGGCGGCGTTGGCGGAGTCGATCGCGGCCCGGGAGAGCATCAGGTCGGTGACGGCGCCGAAGACCGCGCCGATCCCGAGACCGACCACCAGGAAGCGGTAGCCGTTGCGGCCCGCGCCGCCGCCGAGCGCGAGGGCGAGCACCGCGGCGGTGGTGGCGCCGGTGAGGGCGGCGGCGGAGGGCAGCAGCTGGGTGGCGGTGCCGGTGACCGAGGCGACGGCGAAGGCGGTGGCGCCGTCGTTGAGGCCGATGGTGTCCGGGGTGGCCAGCCGGTTCTGGGCGAGGCTCTGCAGCAGACAGCCCGCGGCGCCGAGGGCGGCGCCGACGGCCAGTCCGGCCTCGGCGCGGGGCAGCCGCAGCTTCTCCACCACCAGCACGTCGCGGGGGGAGCCGTTGCCGAAGGCCGCGCGCAGGGCGTCCAGCGGGTTGAGGACGGTCTCACCGACCGCCAGATAGACGGCGGTGACGGCGACGGCGACGGCCAGCAGCGCGGTGCAGCCGAGCAGCGCGCGGACGGGGACGAGGACCGAGTGGCCGCGCACCCCGATCAGCCGGGTGCCGGGGGGTGGCGCGGACACGGCGGCCGGCCGGGGGGCGGCCGGGGCGGGGAGCGTCTTCACAGCGAGGGCAATCTGTGCGAGCGGACGACGGCGACCAGGACGGGTGCGCCGAACAGGGCGGTCATCACGCCGAGGGGCATCTCGTAGGGGCGGGCGACCAGCCGGGAGGCGACGTCGGCGGCCAGCACCACGGCCGGTCCCAGCAGGACGGACACCGCGAGCAGGCGGCGCAGGTCGGGGCCGACCAGGGCGCGGGCGGCGAAGGGCACGACCAGACCGACGAAGGAGACCGGGCCGGCCACCGCGGTGGCGGCGCCGACCAGCAGGGCGACGGCGGTCATCGCGAGGGCGCGGGCCCGCCGGGGCCGGTGGCCCAGGCCGGTGGCGACGTCGTCCCCGAGGCTGAGGGCGGTCAGGGACGGGCTGACGGCCGCGGCCAGGACCAGACCGAGCAGCAGGATCGGCAGCACGGAGAGGAGTTGGTCGGTGCCGCGGCCGGCGACCGAGCCGATGGTCCAGAAGCGGATCTCGTCGGCGGCCCGCGCGTCGGCCAGCAGCAGGACGGAGGAGCCGGCGGTCAGCAGTCCGCTGAAGGCGGCGCCGGCCAGGACCAGCCGGACCGGGTCGTCGCCGGTGCCGCGCAGCCGGGCGGCGCCCAGGGCCAGCAGACAGCCGGCGGCGGCGCCGAGCACCGCGACGTACGGGCCGACGGTGGCCGCGCTGGCGCCCGACACGATGGCCACCACCACGGCGAAGGAGGCGCCGGTGCTCACCCCGAGCAGGCCCGGTTCGGCCAGCGGGTTGCGGGCGGCGGCCTGGAGGACGGCGCCCGCTACGCCGAGGGCGGCGCCGACGGCGAGGGCCACGGCGGTGCGGGGCAGTCGCAGGTCGAACACGGTGAAGCGGGAGTCCGGGTCGCCGCCGCCGAGCAGGGCGGCGGCGGCCCGGGACGGTCCGACATCGCCGGCGCCGAGCAGCAGGCTCGCCAGAACGGCGGCCAACAGTATCGCTCCGGCCGGCAGCAGACCGCGCAGCAGGATTGATCGGAATGTCACACCGGGCCTCCCCGTCAGGGCCTGATCTATGGTTAGGCTAACCTCACAAGTGATTCGTCCATAAACTATCATTGCTCGGAGATCGCTCATGCTTGGCACCCGCTTTACGAAGTCCCTCCTCGGCGCGGCCGTGATCGGCGCCCTCTCCCTGGGCCTGACCGCGTGCGGCTCCTCAGGGTCGGGGGACTCCGCGGGTGGCAGTGGCGACTCGGCCAAGGACGGCCGCCGCTCCGTCACCACCGCCTTCGGCGCGGTGGAGGTGCCCGCCGAGCCCAAGCGGGTCGTCGCCCTCGGCGACACCCCCCTGGACACCGCGCTCTCCCTGGGTGTCACCCCCGTGGGCACCAGCGCCAGTCGCGGCGGCAACACCGCGCCCGCCTACCTGGACGCCGCGAGCATCCCGCTGGTCGCCACGGTGAAGGAGCCCAACATCGAGGCCATCCTGAACACCAAGCCGGACCTGATCCTGACCGCCGCCGGGATCGAGAAGTCCCAGTACGACCAGCTCTCCGCGGTGGCGCCCACCGTCGTGCCCAAGGCCGGCGACTGGCGGGCGGTGCTCGATGTCTACGGCGAGGCGCTGGGCCACAAGGCCGACCTGGACACCAAGCTCGACGCCCTGGACAAGCGCGCCGAGAAGGCCGGCGAGGGGAAGACCGGCTCCGCCGTGGTCATGCGATGGATGCCGAACGGCCCGATCGTGATGAACTCGGCCAACATGCCGGGTGCCATGCTCAAGAAGGCCGGCGCCACCACCCTGCCGATCGCCGACGGCCTGGGCGCCCAGCCGCACTCCGACCCGCTGTCGCTGGAGAACCTGGGCAAGGCCGACGCCGACCGCATCTTCGTCGCCACCCTCAACGCCGAGGGCGAGAAGGCCCTGGAGGCCGCCCGCAAGCAGGACGCCTTCACCCGGCTGAAGGCCGTCGGGAACGGCCAGGTCGCGGGCGTGGACGGCCAGGTGTGGAGCAGCAGCTCCGGCCCGATCGCGGTCGAGAAGGTCGTCCAGGACATCGAGAAGGCCTTCGCGGCGAAGTGACCGTGTGCGGGTGCGACCGCCCGCACACGTACGGCGGCCCCGGCCCGACGGTCCCGGATTCCGGGGCCCGTCGGGCCGGGGCCGTCGGCCGTGTGGTCTCACGCGGCCCCCGTCCTCGAACGGCTCAGGCCGCTTCGAGGACGATCGACATGCAGCTGCCGTGCGTGCCGTAGCTCTCCGGGAGCACGACCTCGGGGCGGGAGGTGCCCCCCCTCGGGTCGGCAGCGTGGGGTTGCTGCCGACGGCCACCACGGAGTCCGCTCGAACCGCTGCTCCCGGGCCCGCCCGCTCGCCTCCGTCAGCGGGCCGCCCGGCCGAATTCCCCGGCGCGGGAGATCCCGGCACCCGGATCGGGGACCCGTCGGTGCGTTCTGCCGCCCGGTCGCCGCCGCCCGGCCGGTCCGTGCCGGGCATGCCGGTCCGCCACGCCGTCCTCGGCCCGCCTCCCCCCGGACGAACCCGCTTTGACGACTTGTCCGCTCATTACCGAGCGTCAGGTCCCGGCCCCGCCGCTGCGGCCCGCAGGGCGGCCCCGCAGGGAAGTTGGACGACTGTTAACCCCCGCGCGACCTGCTGATTCCCGCCGGGCACCGGTCCGGACGGTGAAATGATCACGGAGTGTGGGCGGTCGCGGTGCCGGGGACTTCCGGCCCTGGTCCATGGTCCAATGGTCTATACCAATTGCGGTACGGTGGCCCCAGGATGCTGTCAGACACGCGGCTGTGGGGGCCCCATGACTATCCATCACCTTCCTCAACCACCTTCCGACCGGGAGCTCTACTGGTATTTCGGGCCACAGCGCCGCTGGGTGCTGATCTGCACGTCGCTCGCCTTCGTGTTCACCGCGGCGACCATGCTCACCTTCTCGCTGCGGACCCCGGCCCTGTGGGCCTTTCTCGCCGTCCTCGTGCTCAACCTCGTCGCGCTCGCGCTGTCCTCGGTCAACAGCCTGCGCCAGCGCCGGCTCACCCGGCAGTCGCACGAGGTGCTGGTCAACGCCTGGGAACCGGCGGAACTGCCGACCGTCGACCTCTATCTGCCGACCTGCGGTGAGCCGCTCGACGTCCTGGAGAACGCCTACCGCGCGGTCTCGGCCGTCGACTGGCCCGGCGCGCTGACCGTCTGGGTCCTGGACGACGCCGACCGCACCGAGGTCGCCGGACTGGCGGCCGCGCACGGCTTCGAGTACGTCGTCCGCCCCGACCGCGGACACCTCAAGAAGGCCGGCAACCTCAACCACGCGCTCACCCGGAGCAAGGCCGAGTACATCGCCATCCTGGACGCCGACTTCGCGCCCCGGCCGGACTTCCTGCGCCACCTGGTGCCGTACTTCGCCGACCCCAGGATCGGCATCGTGCAGAGCCCGCAGTGCTTCGACACCGACGAGACGATGGGCTGGATCCAGCGCGCCGCCGGTTCGGCCCAGGAGTGGTTCTTCCGCTGGATCCAGCCCTCCCGGGACGCCAGCGACGCCGCCATCTGCTGCGGCAGCAACGCCGTCTACCGGCGCTCCGCGATCGACGCCGCCGGCGGCTTCGCCAAACTCGACCACAGCGAGGACCTGTTCACCGGGCTCTCCCTCTACGAGCAGGGGTTCCGCACCCTCTACGTGCCGGTCCTGGTCGCCAAGGGCACCTCGCCCGACAACCTCGCGTCCTTCGTCAACCAGCAGTACCGCTGGGCGATGGGCAACCTGCACCTGCTCGGCACGCCCGTCCTCAAGCGGATCCGCGCGCCCTGGCGGATGCGGTTCTGCTTCTACGAGGGCGTCGTCGGCTACCTGACCACCGCCGTCAACATCTTCGCGGCCCCGCTGCCGCCGCTGGTGATGATGTTCTGGTACCCGGACCAGATCCGGCCCTGGCACGTCCTCCCGCTGCTCGCCCCGCTCTGGCTCTGGCACGTCCTGCTGCCCCGGATCAGCCGGACCCGCTGGCGGGTCGAGGTGATCCGCTCCAACGTCCTCATGAGCGTGGCCGCCGGCGCCGCCTTCTGGCACACCCTGCGCGGCCGCAGCGCCGCCTGGGTGCCCACCGGCGCGGGCCGCGCCAAGCCCGGCGGCCTGGCCCGCCAGGTCGTCCTGGTCTCGCTCGGCTGGCTCTGCGTCTCCGTGGGCGCCGCCGCCGTCGGGCTCGCCCTGGCCGTCGCCCGCAACGGCTGGCTGCCCAACTGGGGCCTCGGGCTGTACCTCGCGGTGCAGTGCCAGATCAGCCTCCCGCTGATCCGCGACCTGGTCGCCGAACTGCGCCCCGCCGACCCGGCCCGGGCCGCGGCACGCGCCGACGCGCGGGCCGCCCGCCAGGCCCGTCGCGGCATGCTGCCCAGGCGCTGGCCCGAAGCGCTGGCCGCCACCGCCACTCTCGTGCTCACCGCCCTGCTCGCCTCCGGCTGGGTCAGCCCGATGCTGCCCTGGCTGGGTTGAAAGGTCGTCACACCGATGGACTCGACCGTGGCTCCGGAGATTCGTCCGGAGACCTACACCATTCCCGGCCGCCCGCCCGGCGGTTCCGGCTCCCGGGGCGCCGGCTCCCCGGGCGCCGGCTCCCCGGGCGCCGGCTCCCCGGGCCGGACGCCCCGCTCCGCGGGCTTCCGCCCCGACATCGAAGGCCTGCGCGCGGTGGCGGTGCTCGCGGTGCTCGCCTTCCACGCCTCCCTCCCCGGCCTGGCCGGCGGATTCGTCGGCGTGGACATCTTCTTCGTCATATCCGGCTACCTGATCACCGGCCTGCTGCTGCGCGAGGCGGTCACCACCGGACGGATCCGGCTGGGGGAGTTCTTCTCCCGCCGGGCCCGCCGCCTGCTGCCCTCCGCCGCCGTGGTGCTCGCCGCCGTCGCACTGGCCGGCGCCTGGCTCACCGTCCCGCTGCGCCGCACCGACCTGGAGTACGACGTCCTCGCGGCGGCGCTGTCCGCCGCCAACTGGCGCTTCGTCGCCCAGCAGACCGACTACCTGGCGGCCGGGCGGGACCCGAGCCCGCTGCTGCACTTCTGGTCGCTGGCCGTGGAGGAGCAGTTCTACCTCTTCTGGGGCCCGCTGCTGGCCCTGGTCGTGTTCCTCGCGGTCCGGGCGGTCCGCCGCGAGCGGGCCGTCCGGCTCGCGCTGACCGCCGTCGCCGTGCTGCTGACCGTCGGCTCCTTCGCCCTGTCGCTGCACTGGACGCACGGCTCCGTCTCGCTGGCGTACCTCGGCACGCCGTCCCGGGGCTGGCAGTTCGGGGTGGGGGCGCTGCTCGCGCTGCTGCCCTGGCACCGGCTGCGCGGACCGCGCCCGCTGCGCCTGCTCTGCGGCTGGGCCGGAGCGCTGGCGATCGTCTGGTGCGTCGTCCGGTACGACGCCACCACCCCCTACCCGGGGTACGCGGCGCTGGTCCCGACCTTCGCCACCGCCCTGGTCGTCCTGGCGGGCACGCCCGACCGCGACGGCGCCCCCGCCGCGAACGGCGGCGGCTTCGGGGTGGCCCGGCTGCTCGGCACCCGGGCCCCGCGCGCCGTCGGCCGCCTCTCCTACAACCTCTACCTGTGGCACTGGCCGGTGCTCGTGCTCGCCGAGGCCCGGCTCGGGACGCTCGGCTGGCCGGCCAGGACCGCGCTGACCGTGGCGGCCGCGCTGCCCGCGATGGCGGCGCTGCGCTGGATCGAGCAGCCGCTGCGCCGTAACCGCACCGTCTCCGAACTCCCCAGGCGGGGCCTCTCGCTGGGCCTCGCGGCGGTCGTCATCCCGGTGGTGCTGGCGCTGGTCGTCGGCACCGGGACGCTCCGGCTGCTCGGGCCGGCCGCCCCGGTCGACCTGCAGGGCCTGCCGCCCGGCTCGCCCGACGGCACCTCCCTGCTGGCCAGGACCGCAGGGCCGCTCAAGGGCGGTCCGGTCGTCCCGGACGCCGTCCAGGCCCGCAAGGACTTCCCGCCGGACGGCGAGTGCGAGGTCGCCCCGGAGAGCACCACCAGCCCGGCCTGCCTGTTCGGCGTGACCAGCAGCCCGGACCGGATCGTCCTGCTCGGCGACTCGCACGCCGGCCAGTGGTTCTCCCCGATGCTGGCCATCGCGGCAGAACGCCACTGGGCGCTGGAGGAGTTGGTCAAGCAGGGCTGCCCGCTGCCGGAACTGACCGTGGTCAACCCGCAGTTGGGTCGGACGTACCGGGAGTGCGACACCTGGCGGGCGAACAGCCTGGCCCGGCTGCAGAACGGCCCCAAGCCCAAGCTGATCGCGGTGGCCTCGCTCAACCGCTACACCGACGACCAGCAACTGCTGCTGGAGGCCTGGGAGAAGACGCTGACGCCGCTGCGCGCGCTCGGCGTGCCGATCGTCTACCTCCAGGACACCCCGATCCCCGGAACGGACATCCCGGCCTGCGTCTCCGGACACACCGACCACCCGGCCGCCTGCGAGTTCGACCGCGGCCGAGCCCAGTGGCCGGACCCGCTCGCCGGGGCGATCGCGGCCGGCCGGCTGCCCGGCGTGCGGACGGTCGAGGTGAACTCGGTCATCTGCCCCGGCTCGGGCCGCAGCTGCCCGGCCGTCCTGGAGCGCATCCTGCTGTACCGCGACGACGCGCACCTGACCAACGTCGCGGCCGTCGTCCTCACCCCCCGGCTGGAGCGGCTGCTCACCGAGGCCGGGGCGGTGCCCGCGCGCACCGCCCCGGGCGCCGACGGCTGGACCACGGTCCTGCGGGACGACTTCGACGGCCCGGCGGGCAGCCGCCCCTCGGCCGAGAACTGGCAGTACGACCTGGGCACCTGCTACCCGGGCTGCCCGGCGGCCCAGTGGGGCACCGGCGAGATCGAGACGATGACGGACTCGACCGCCAATGTCCGTCTCGACGGCAAGGGCGTTCTGGAGATCGTCCCCACCCTGGAGAACGGTCAGTGGAGCTCCGGCCGGATCGAGTCCCGCCGGGCCGACCTCAAGCCGCCGCCCGGAGGGGTGATGCGGGTCGAGGCCTCGATCGCCCTGCCCGACGTCACCGGGCCCGCGGCGGCGGGCTACTGGCCGGCCTTCTGGACCCTCGGCGGCGCGCTGCGCGACGGCTACACCGGCTGGCCGGCGATCGGCGAGCTGGACATCATGGAGGCCGTCAACGGCCGTGACTCCGTCTTCGGGACGATGCACTGCGGCACGCTCGACGGCGGGCCCTGCAAGGAGCCGCAGGGGCTCGGTTCAGGGGACCAGCCGTGCCCCGACTGCCGGACGGGATTCCACTCGTACGCGGTGGAGGTCGACTTGACGGCCGGCGCGGAACAGGTGCGCTGGTACCTCGACGGGCGCGAGTTCCACCGGGTGACGGCCACCCAGATGGACGCGGCCACCTGGGACCGCGCGGTGAACCACGGCCTGTTCCTGATCCTGAACGTGGCGATCGGCGGCCACCTGCCCGCCGCGCTCGGCGGGACCGCAGGACGGGCCACGGAGCCCGGTCACCCGATGCGGGTGCAGTACGTCGCCGTCTCGACCCGGGGAGGAGCCCACTCCTGAGACCCGGTCGGGCCGGGGCCCCGGAAGCGCCGTGTGCGCTCCCGGGGTCCCGGCCGTTCACGACGACCTCGGCACCCCTGCCGTAGCAGGCGCCTTAGAGCTTGAAGAGCTTGGAGTAGGGCTGGGTGATGCGCTGCTGGTGCGAGCCGAAGTCGACGAGGACGGCGGTCTGGCCGTCGCCCTCGACGGCGATGGTCCGGCCCAGGCCGAACTGGTCATGGGAGACCCGGTCTCCGACGGCGAACTCTTTGAGTGGCTCCGGAGGGGTTGGGCGGAAGGGACTGGTGGGTAGGGGGCGCCGGGGTGAGGTTGATTTCGTCATCCTGGCCAGTATGCGCCCAACTTCGGGGTTCTGGACCGTGTCTGGGCATCGATTTTCGGCGGCTCGGCGTGTCTTCGGCACCCGGTGGGGGCGGTCGTGGCCCGCACCGGCACCGGCGGCGGGCCCCGCGGAGGTCCGCCGGCAGCCCGGTGGCGGTCCGGCGGAGGTCCGTGACGGTCCGTGGCGGTCGAACCCGCGTCCTACCCGGCCGGCGCACGAAAAACGCCGTTCGGGCCCGAACCCTGCTACAGTCGTGGTAGTTGCAGTTTTGGTTCCCATGAACTCTGTGTGCGCCTGCTGATGCCTCGCAGGCGCATTTTTGTTTCCCGGTCGTTTCCCGGGACGGGTCCTCATCGCGGCGACTCGATATCCGCACAGTGCGGATTTCGAACAGTCCTTTGAAGGAGAAATTATTATGGCTACTGGCACCGTGAAGTGGTTCAACGCGGAAAAGGGCTTCGGCTTCATCGAGCAGGACGGCGGCGGCGCCGACGTCTTCGCCCACTACTCGAACATCGCTGCGAGCGGTTTCCGCGAGCTGCTTGAGGGCCAGAAGGTCGAGTTCGACCTCACCCAGGGCCAGAAGGGCCCGCAGGCCGAGAACATCCGCCCGCTGTAGTCCTTTCGGCAGCGAGCTTTCCACCGGGCCACCCGCCCGGCGGCGAGGGGCCCGTACCGCGTTCACGCGCGGTGCGGGCCCCTCGGCATGTGCGGCCCCGGCCGGACAGACCGGGGCCGCACATGGAAGGGGACGGTGGTGACCACGACCTTCGGGAGATTCCGCAGCGCCCGGCGCAGCCGCCCGGCGAGCTGGTTGTGCAGGACGCGGTGCCACCAGTGCCGGACGACGAGCTCCGGGAGGATGACGGTCAGGGTGACGTCGGGGCGCTGGCGGTGCAGGGCCTCCAGGTAGTTGACGAGCGGTGCGACGATCGCGCGGTACGGGGAGAGCATGACCTCCAGCGGCAGGTGGTCGCCCCACAGCCGCCAGTACCCGCGGAAGCGCTCGGCCTCCTCCTCGGTGGGACTGACGTGGACGGCCAGGACGGGCTGCTGGAGGGAGGCGGCGTAGGCCAGGGCGCGCATGCCGGGGAGGTCCAGGGCGGCGACCGGCACGACGGCCAGGTGGCGGATCTCCTCGGGAGCCTCCTCGTCCTCCGCCGCCCTGTTCTCCTCCTCGCCCTCCGCCGCCGGGCCGGCTCCGCGCGGCGGGCCCGGTTCGGCCGGCTGCCCGCCGGCCTGCGGGGCGAGGGTCCGCCCGGGCACCTCTACGGCGTGCGGATGCAGCGCGACGGCCTCGGCGACCTGCTCGTAGTGGTGCCGGATGCGCAGGGCGACGAACAGGAAGAGCCCGACGGCGAGCACGGCGACCCAGGCGCCCTCGGTGAACTTGGTGACCCCTGCGGTGATGAAGACGACCGCCGACAGCAGACAGCCGGTGGCGTTGAAGAACAGGCTCTTGCGCCAGTGCCGGTCGCGCAGGCGCCACCAGTGCACCACCATGCCGGCCTGCGACAGCGTGAAGGCGAGGAAGACCCCGACGGCGAACAGCGGGATCAGCGGTGCCGTCCGGCCGCCGAACGCGACGAAGATCAGCGTCGCCGCGGCCGAGAGCAGAAGGATCCCGTTGCTGAAGGCGAGGCGGTCGCCGAGCCGGAGGAAGAGCCGCGGCGCGTGGTGGTCGCGGGCCAGCAGGAACAGCACCCGGGGGAAGTCGTTGTAGGCGGTGTTCGCCGCGAGCAGCAGGATCGCCGCGGTCGCCGCCTGCGTGAGCACGTACAGGACCCCGTTCCCGAAGCTGCGGTGGGCGAGTTGGGAGAGGACCGTCTCGGTGCCGCTGGGCACGATGCCGTCGAGCCGGATCAGCGCGATGATGCCCGCGAACATGGCGATCAGCAGGCCGACCATCCAGGTCAGCGTGGTCCGGGCGTTGCGCCAGGTGACGGGGGTGAAGGCCGGGACGGCGTTGGAGATCGCCTCGATGCCGGTCATCGCGGTGGAGCCGGAGGCGAACGACCGGAGCACCAGCAGCACGCCGAGGCCCTCGGTCGCCGTCAGCGCGGGCGTCGGCGTCGGGTGGAAGCCACGCCCGCCGGCGTCGTAGAGGCCGACGCAGACCAGGGCGAGGACGGCGGCGATGAAGGCGTAGGTGGGGGCCGCGAAGAGCACGCCCGCCTGCCGGATGCCGCGCAGGTTGCCGGCGAGCAGCAGGGCGATCACCCCGACACCGATCGGGACGATGTCGGGGGTGAGGGACGGGATCGCGGAGGTGATCGCCTCGACGCCCGCGGCGATCGAGACGGCGACGGTCAGGATGTAGTCGGTCATCAGCCCGGCGGCGGCCACCAGCCCCGGCAGCCGGCCGAGGTTGTCGCCGGCGACGACGTACGAGCCGCCGCCGTGCGGATAGGCGCGGATCGTCTGACGGTACGACACTCCCACCGCCAGCATCAGGAAGGCGATGGTCGCGGCGACCGGCAGGGCGTAGCGCAGCCCGGCCGCGCCGCCGAGGACGAGGACCGCCAGCATCGCCTCCGGGCCGTAGGCGACGGAGGACAGCGCGTCGGCGGAGAGCACCGGCAGCGCCACCAGTTTGCGCATCCGCTCGTGGGCGATCGCGGTGCTCCTGAGCGGAGCCCCGAACAGCGCGCGCCGCAGCCGGGAGCCGGCCCGGCCGAGCGGCGAGAACGGGACGGCATCGGCGTCCTCGGTCGCCTCGACGGCGGTGGCCGGCCCGCCGTCGAGCGGGGGGATCGGCACGAACCGGCCGAACCTGGCCGGCCGGACCTCGGTGGGGTAGCGGCCCAGGTCCGGGTCGACCGGCAGGGCGCGCTGCCATGCCTCGGGATCGCCCGCCACCCGGTCCCACTGCTCGCCGACCCGGCGCAGCACCCGCAACTGCTCCTCGTCCAGGGTCGGCAGCAGCGCGGACGGGCTGGGCGCGCCGCTCTCCCGCTCGCCGCCGTGAGTGTCGCCCCGCTGTGTATCCGTCACATCGCTCATTGTGATCGACGGGTCCCGTGCCGGAGGGATGGCGGGTTCGCGGGTCGTCGGTGGGCCGCCGGGGCCGGGTGCCCGTTGTCGGGCGCCTTTCCGGATCGCGCGGAGGAATTGTGGCGGGTGGGCCGTTTTCTGTGCGTTGCGCACAGCGGAGTGTGCGCGGTGGAGTTGTGCGCGGTGCCGCGCCGGAAAGGCCGACCGAATGGCGGCCGCGCGGAGTATCCTGGATTGTGCCGGGATCAATAGCCGGCAGGTCGACCGGGCGGAGGTGGATATGGGGATACTTGAAGCAGGAGACCCGATTTCGCGGCTCGCGATCGTGAAGCCCTCACCCGGCCCTCAGGGCGGGAAGGACACAGGGATCGCCCGGGCGGGGAGCGGTGGGGGTGCGGGGTCGCCGTCTCGACCGGTGTTCGCACGGGTCTGAGGTCGTTTCCGCCGAGAGCGGTGGAAGCGGCCTTTCTGCGTTTTTTGGCGACTTTTCGCCGCCGCCCGTCTTCGGCGCGGCGGTTTTGGCATTCGGTCGGAGTGTCGCGAGGGCGGAGTGTCGCGAGGGCGGAGTGTCGCGAGGGCGCGGTCCCGCCCGGCCCCGGGTGTCGGGGCCGGGCGGGACCGTCAGAACCGCAGGGACCAGCTGTCGATGAAGCCGGGGAAGTAGCCGTAGCGGTCGGTCGCCCGCAGCTTCCACACCCCGTTGGCCGTCCGGGCGGAGGCGTCCATGCCGTAGAGGGCGGTGAGGTCCGGGCGGCCGTCCGCGATGTCCTCGTCCCGCAGCCGGTACGCCGTGCCGTCCGGGGCGATCAGGTCGATCGTGAGGTCCCCGCGCCAGCCGTGCTTGATGGCGAGGCGGACGTCCAGGTCGGCGGGCGCGTGCCCGGGCACTCCGGTGACGGTGATCGCGGACTCGACGGTGCCGTCGATGGCGACGTCGGTGCCGTTGGTGAAGAGCGGCCCGGGCGCCCGCACCGGCGCGGTGCCGGTGTAGAGCAGCCGGTCGGGCGAGCCGGGGCCCGCGTCCTGGACCGAGCCGGTGGTCGCCGCGGCGGTGAGCGCCGCCGCCACCTGGGCCGGGGTGGCGGCCGGGTGGGCGGCGAGGTGGAGTGCGGCCGCGGCGGTCACATGCGGGGTGGCCATCGAGGTGCCCGACATGGTGGTGCCGATCCCGCCGACGTCGACCCAGCTCAGGGCCGAGACGATGTCCACGCCGGGTGCGAAGAGGTCCACCAGCGGGCCGTAGTTGGAGAAGGACGCGCGGACGTCGTCCTGGTCGGTGGCCCCGACCGTCAGGGCGGTGGGCACCCGGGCGGGGGAGTGCTGGGAGGCGTCCGTGCCGTCGTTCCCGGCGGCCACGGCGTAGGTGAGGCCCGAGGCGATCGAGTTGCGTACCGCCGCGTCCAGGACTTCGTCCGGCTCGCCGCCCAGGCTCAGGTTGACCACCGCCGGCTTGACGGCGTGCCCGGTCACCCAGTCGATCCCGGCGACGACCTGCTCGGTGGTGCCGTATCCGCTGTCGTCGAGGACCCGGACGGCGACGATGGACGCGGCCTTCGCGGCCCCGAAGGTGCTGCCCGCCACCGTTCCGGCCACATGGGTGCCGTGGCCGTGCTCGTCCTGCGCCACGTTGTCCCCGTCGATGGCGTCGAAGCCGTTGGAGGCCCGGCCCTCGAACTCCTCCTGGGTGACCCGGACGCCGGTGTCGACGATGTACGCGGTCACGCCCCGGCCCGCCGTGGCCGGGTAGTCGTACCGCCGGTCGAGCGGGAGCCGCCGGTGGTCGATCCGGTCCAGCCCCCAGGACTCCGGATCGGGCTGGGTGTCGTCGGCCCGCACCCGGCGGTTCTGCGAGACCAGGGCGACCGACGGGTCCGCCGCCAGCCGGCGGGCCTGCCGCGCGGAGAGGTCGGCGGCGAACCCGTGCAGCGCCGCGTCGTACGTCCGCCGGACCGTTCCGCCGTACGAGCGGGCGAGCGCCTGGGCCGCGCTCCGGAGCGAACCGCCCGCTCCGGCCTGCTCCTTGAGGACGACCAGGTAGCTGCCCGGGACGGCGTTCGGCGACCCGGCGCCCCGGACGACACCCTCCGGGCCGGCGGCCGAGGCGGGAAACACCCCACCGGCGCCGATCGACAGGGCGGTGGCCAGGCCGAGAACGGCGCAGGCGTGGCGAAGACGACGGCCTGGACTCATCTGTTCGGTTCCCCCTCCGGTGGTGCCCCCTTCCCCTGAGCCTGATGCATCGTCAAGTCAAGTGCAAGCAAAAGGAGTTGAGGATCTTCGCGGGGCGGGGTGTCCGGGTCGGGTGGCGAAGCCTGGACTGACGGCGCAGGGCCGGGCGGGCCTGCGCGCCGGGGTCAGAGGCCGAGCGAGCCGAGGGGCCAGCGGTAGGGGCGGGTCGGCAGCCACCAGAGCCGGCCGACGTGTTCGGCGATCAGCCGGGCGTCGGCGAGCTCCGCGCGGACGTCGTCGGGCACGGTGCCGGTGGGTGATCCCTCCAGCAACCCGGCCACGGCGGTGAGGAAGTGGGGCTCGTCGATGGTGAACAGGTCGAGCGGGCCGAAGCGGCGGTCCCTGACCTCGATGAAGCCAGGCCCGTGCCGGTAGACGCACCTGGCCGGGAAGTACCCGGCGCGCCAGGCCCCGGCGGCCTGCGGCGGCGCGCCCTCGATCCGGCTCGGCGGGTAGAGGTGGCCGAGGGCGCCGTCCGCCGCGCAGCCGTCGGCGCAGCGGGCGACCCAGTCCACCGCGAGGCCGCGGCCGGTCAGTTCGCGCAGCAGCAGGAGGGCCCGCGCGGACTCCGGGCCCGCCGTCGCGGCGCACAGGTCGACGGGGTGCGGGAGGCGGACGTGCCGCGCACCCGCGCGGTACAGGCGTTCGGCGTCCGGCCGGGCGGCGTCGGCCAGCTCCAGCCGGCCCAGCGCCATGCCGGGCAGGGCCCGGGCGGCCGGGTCGTGGTCGCGCCAGGCCTCGACGGTGATGGCCGGGCTCGGCGGTTCAGCCAACTGCGACGGCATGGCGTGCCTCCTGCTGCTCGTTCTGCTCTGCGGACTTCTCCTCGCCGGGCCGGGCGTCGTCCAGCCGGAACAGCACCTGGCTGCCGGCCTCGACGGCCACCTGGATGAAGGTGTCGTTCTCCTGGAAGACCAGGCCCCGCCGGATCCAGTCGTCCAGCACCGCCCGTACGGTGGGCTCGTCGGTGCCCGCCCTGGCCGTCAGCGTCGCGAGGCCGCGGGGCTGGTCGAGCAGGCGGAACAGGGCGAGCCGCTCGGGCGAGGACAGTTCGAGGACCGTCCAGTCGTAGGCCTGCCGGCGGCTGAGCAGCACGATCCGGGTGCCCAGGTCCTGGTAGGTGAGGCGGCTCGCCGGGTACCGCTGGTGCCAGGTGTCGATCGCCGCCGACAGCTCGGCGGCCAGCGGCTCGTCGATGCCCTGCGGCGCGGCGGAGAACAGATAGGCCAGGTCGGTGAGTTCGTTCTCCGGCAGCCGGTAGATCTCGGCGTACTGCTGGGCCGGTCGCAGGTCGGGGAAGCCGAGTTCGGGCTTGTCGAAGTACGGGCTGAACCGCTCGATCGCGATCCGGGACGCCCCGGCCGGCGGTTCGAGGTGGTGCAGCAGCGGGATCTGGCGGATGACCGCCCGGTAGTCCTGGTCCGCCTCGCCGGGGAAGCCGTACAGGTAGTTCCAGCAGGAGCTGACCCCGGCGCTCTGCGCGTCGCGCAGCGCGCGGACGTTCTGGCAGCCGGTCACGCCCTTGTCCATCAGCCGCAGCACCGGGGTGCTGAGGCTCTCGATCCCCGGCTGCACCATCACCGCGCCCGCCTCGCCGAGCAGCTGGAACTGGTGGCGGCGCAGGTTGGACTTCACCTCGAAGTGCAGCCGGATGTCGTGGTCCGACTCGGCCAGCCGGCGCAGCACGGTGTCGAAGTAGCCCATGTCCAGGATGTTGTCGACCACCACGAAGTCCAGCACCTGGTGGCGCTCGGCCAGCCCGGTCACCTCGTCGTAGAAGCGGTCGGGGCTCTTGCTGCGGAACTCCATGAACGAGCCGTTGAGCCCGCAGAAGGTGCAGTGGTGCTTCTCGCCCCACCAGCAGCCGCGGGAGCCCTCGACGAGCAGCTTCGGCTGCACCCAGCGCGCCGCCGGGGAGGCGTCCAGCCGTTCGAAGAAGCCGTCGTAGGCGGGGGCCAGGATCTGGCCGGGCGCCAGCGGGCGGCGGGACATCGGGTTCGCCCGGGAGGTGCCGGAGCCGTCCCGCCAGCAGAGTCCGGGGATGCCCGCGAGCGTGTCGTCCCCGGAAGCCGCGGAAGCCGCGGAAGTCCTGGAAGTCCTGGAAGCCCCGGCGGTCCCCGGGTCGTCCTCGGCGAGGGCGGCCAGCAGGGCCGGGAACGCCGTCTCCCCCTCGCCCCGGACGACGTGGTCGACGAACGGGAAGCTCCGGTGCAGCGCCGCGCCCATCTCGCCGTCGCAGTTGGCGCCGCCGAACACGATGCGGGTGCCCGGCGACAGCCGCTTGAGCAGCCGGGCGGCGGCCAGGCTCGCGGTGTTCTGCTGGAAGGTGGTGGTGAAGCCGACCACGTCCGGCCGTTCCCCGGCCAGGTCGGTGGCGAGCCGGGCCGTGAACTCCGGCGCGAGCCCGTGCAGGGCGGTGGTCATGGCGATCTCCGCCGCCCCGGCGCCGTTGGCGGCGAGGAAGGCCGAGAAGGCGTCGACGTCGCCGGGCCGGTCGTACAGGGCGCTGGAGAAGACCCAGTCGCCGGCGCCCTGGAAGTACGAGGAGGTCGAGTAGTAGGTGTAGTCGCCGAGGCCGAACGCCGTCCGCCCGACGACCCAGTCGACGAAGTCCAGGTTCGCGTGCCGGACCTGGACCTCGTGGCCACCGGACTCGGCGGCCGTGCGCAGGATCCCCAGCGCGAGGGAGGGGACCTCGATCGACCCCCACGGCATGTTCACGAGCAGGATCTTCATCGCCTGTTCCTCCAGGTCGAGTCGGCGCCGCTCCCGGGGCCCGGCACGGCTCCGGGCCCCGGGAAGCGACATCCGGTTCGTTCGTGTCATCGCTGGGCGGCCGGGGCCGCGTGGATCATCCAGCGGCCGCTCTCGGCGGTGCTGTCGTTCTGGACGGTGCGCTTCTTCATGGTGTTCACCTCCTTTCCGGGGATCCGCCGCGGACCGGGGCCGGCGGCGTGGTGCGGGTGGCCGGGCCTTGCCGGTGTCACCGCTGGGCGGCCGGGGCGGCCATGATCATCCAGCGGCCGCTCTCGGCGGTGCTGTCGTCGCTCTGGACGGTGCGCTTCTTCATCGGATTCACCCCCTCTCCGGGGATCCGTCGTGGACCGGGACCCGCGGCGTGGTGCGGGTGGCCGGGCCTTGCCGGTCTCACCGCTGGGCGGCCGGGGCCGCGTGGATCATCCAGCGGCCGCTCTCGGCGGTGCTGTCGTTCTGGACGGTGCGCTTCTTCATGGTGTTCACCCCCTCTCCGGGGATCCGCTGCCGACGAGGACCCGCGGCGTCGTCCGGGCGGCCAGGAAGGCCAGCCCGCCGACGGACGCCGCGGAGGCGAGGAGGACCAGCGCGAGCCGTACCGAACCGGCGGACGGCGTGGTCCGGACGAGCGGTCCGACGACGGCGGCGCCGGCCATCGAACCGACCTGCATGGCCGTGCCGAGCACCCCGGAGGCGGCTCCGCTCAGCCGGGCGGGCACGTCGTGCAGTGCGGCGGTCACCAGCGGCGTGAGCAGGAAGGCGTTGCCGGCCCCGATCACGCACATCGGTGCCACGAACTCCGGCCACCGCGCGCCGGTGCGCATCGCGGCGGCGGCCCACAGCATGCCCGCCACGGTCGCGCCGAGCCCGCCGAGCACCAGCAGCCTGCCCTCGACCCTGCCCGAGAGCCGGCCGGCCACCGGATTGAGGAGCATCGAACAGGCCGAGGCCGGCACCAGGACCAGCCCGGCCAGCAGCGCGCCGTAGCCCGCCACCGACTGGAAGTAGATCGACAGCAGCACCACCAGCCCGGTCACCGTGGTGGCGACGACCGCCCCGCAGGCGGTCATCCGGGTGAAGGCCCGGTCGGCGAAGAGCGCGAACGGCACCAGGGGCGCGTGCTCCTGCCGTCGCCGCTGCTGCGCCACGAAGCCGGCCGACAGCGCGGCCCCGGCCGCGAACAGCGCCCAGATCCAGCCGCTCCACCGGTACTGCGCGCCCTGGGTGACCGCGAAGCTCAGGCAGAGCAGCGCGGACGCCGCGAGCGCCGCCCCCGGCAGGTCCGGCCGCTGCCCGCCGGTCGGCCGGGCGTCCGGGATCGCCAGCCGCCCCAGCACCATCGCGGCCACCCCGACCGGGACGTTCACCAGGAAGACCCACCGCCAGTCGAGCGCGCCGACCAGCACGCCGCCCACCACCGGTGCCGCCACCGCGGCGACGCCGCCGACCGCGCCCCGGACCCCGAAGGCCGTACCGCGGCGCTCGGCCGGGAAGTGCCGCACCAGCATCGCCATGGTCTGCGGGGAGAACAGGGCCGCGCCGACGCCCTGGAGCACCCGGGCCGCGATCAGCTGGCCCGGCGACCGGGCCGCCCCGCAGGCCAGGCTGGCGACGGTGAAGACCGCCAGCCCGGTCAGGAAGACCCGGCGGTGCCCGAACTGGTCGCCCAGCCGCCCGCCGGTGATCAGCCCGGCGGCCAGCGCGAGGAGGTAGCCGCTGAGCGCCCAGACCGCCTCGCCGAGCGAGGCGCCGAGCTGCTCGCGGATCCGCGGGATCGCGACGGTGACCACCAGCGCGTCCAGCTGCGCCAGGAAGAAGGCCACCGAGACCACGGTCAGGACGGCCCAGGGCCGGCCCCGGACGGCGGTCGTCACGGCTGCCGCCAGATCATCGGCGGCACCTTGCCGGTGCGCTCGACCCGGGTCAGCCGGTCGACGCGGGCGACCGCCAGCGCCTCCGGGTGGTGCAGGGCGATGCCGAACAGCCGGGCGGACCCGTCCAGCAGGTGCTGCCGCAGCGCGGCCGGCTCGGCGGTGCCGGTGAAGTGCACCGCCAGCCGGCGCACCCCGTGCCAGGACTCCTCCTCGCGGACCAGTTCGAGCTGGGCCTGCGCCACCCCGGGCAGCGCCGTGGCCAGTTCGATCAGGTCGCCGATGGCCAGCAGGCTGCCGTGCAGCTTGAACGTGTCGTCGGCGCGGCCGAGCACCCGCAGGCCGTCGGGCCGCCCGCACCGGCAGTGTGCCGGGGCCAGCCGGTCGCCCAGCCGGTAGCGGGTCACCGGGACCGTCCAGCCCTCGCCGGCCCGGCTCAACAGGGCTCCCTCGTCGTCGGGTTCGATGATCTGATCCGGCATCAGATGGAGCGTCCGCAGGTCGCAGGCCGGTGTGTTGGTGGCGATCACATAGGTCTCCACCGCGCCGTAGTTGCCCCAGAACCCGGCCTCGGGGAAGGCGGCGCGCACCGTCTTCTCCGCGGCCTCCGTCCACGGCTCCGCCATCCAGATCACGGTGCGCAGCGGCAGGCTCCGGCCCGCGTCGAGCACGGCCTGCGCCAGGTCGGTCAGCGCGCTCGGCGTGGCCGCCACCGCGTCCACCCCGAGGCTCTCGAACGCGTCGAGCCAGTAGGCGAGTTCACCCGCCTCCAGCGGTCCGCTGGGCACCACCCGGCAGCCACTGCGCTCGGCGAGGGCCTGCATGTAGTAGTGCGAGGCCCACATCCGGCCCGGGGTGAACAGGTTCAGCAGGACGCTCTCGGGCCGCAGCGGACGCCACTCGCGGAGCAGCCGGCCGACCGCCTGGCCGTACGACACATAGGTGATCTTGGGCGGGCCGGTGGTGCCGCCGCTGGACAGGACGATCGATCCGGTGGGCGCGGTCAGCCGGCGGGAGACCTCGAAGATCTCGGCCGGGCCGGTCACCGCGAGGTCCGCCAGGCTCCCGGCGGTCGCCGGCACCGGCGCCCCGCCGTGCTGCTCCAGCTCGCGGGCCTGGTCCAGCACCCGCTCCCAGGGCAGCTCGCCGATGGTCACGACGCCGCCGCCGTCCTGGCCGCGTGGCCCGCGAGGTAGGCCCGGAACCGGTCCTCGACCATCTCGGCGGCGACCCGGTCCGACTCCTCGTCCAGGCCGAACGCGGCCCCGCCGTCGAACTCGACCTCGGAGAGCCACTCCCGCTCGCCGTCGGAGATGAAGTCCACCGTGAAGTACGGGGTCGGCAGCCGCTCGGCGACATACGCGATGGTGCTCAGCATCCGCTCCGGCAGCTCCGCGTAGGCCCACTGGCGCTTGGCGCCGATGGTCCGGTTGACCATCCCGCAGTAGCCCTCCTTCCACCCGCTCAGGACGGCGCGGACCTGCCCCTCGACCACGTAGACCCTGGTCTCGCGCGGGTTCGCGATGTACGGCTGGGCGACCAGCGCGGTCTCCGAGCCGCCGGCCAGGCCGATCACCCCGCGCAGGTCGTGCACGTTGTGCACGACGGAGACGCCCAGCCCCATCGCCCAGTTCGCCGGTTTGACGAGCACCGGGAAGTCCAGCGCGTCCAGCGCGGGGTCGTAGTGGCCGGTCATCGCGTCCCGGCCGGTGCCGATCTTCACGGTGGGCATCGGCGGGATCGGGCTGCCGGCCAGGTGCAGCACGGTGGCCATCTTGTCCGCGACGATGTAGCTCAGCCGTGGCGGCATCGGCAGGTAGAAGCCGAGCCGCTCCAGGACGGTGTAGAGGAAGAGCTGGTTGGCCACGTCCTGGGTCTGGTGCGGCAGCGACCACAGCATGGTGACGAAGACCGTGTCCTCGGGCGTGACCCGCTCGCCCTTCAGGTAGACCTTCGGCCGGGCCGGGTCGGTGGCGTCCACCGAGACGTCCTCGGGCTTGTGCAGGCTCAGCTCCAGTGACAGGTTCTTGGCCAGCGACCGCAGGGTGTCCCAGACCGCGCGGTCCTCGTAGGCGCGCTGGTGGGCGCTGGCGCGTTCGGGGTAGATCCAGCAGACGCGGCGCACGGTGCTCTCAGGCATGGCTGACACTCCTCGCGATGAAGTCGGTGACCGTGCGGACGAAGTCGTCCGGCTGCTCGACGAAGGGCAGGTGGCCGCTGTCGGCGAAGACCCGCAGCTCGGCCCCGGGGACGGTGCCGGCCAGCCACCGGCCGACGTCCGTGGGGTAGACCCGGCTCCGCGCGCCGTGGACCAGCAGGGTCGGGACGGTGACGGCGGCGAGCCCGGCCCGGAAGTCCAGCCCGGCCGCGTCGGCGAACAGGGTGGCGCAGGCCTCCGGGGTCCAGCGCAGCGCCTCGGCGGTCAGCTCGGCGACCAGCGCCTCGTCCGGTTCGGTGCCGGCCGCGAACGAGCCCCGGACCAGGCTGTCGGCGAAGGCGGCCGGGTCGGTCAGGGCGGTCGTCCGCAGCCGCTCGACACCGGCCGGGTCCAGCCCGCCGAAGGCCGCGTGCGGCCAGCCGGGCCCGACCGTCAGCCGGGGCGACTGCTCGACCGAGACCAGCGCGGAGATCCGCCCGGCGCCGAAGCGGTCCAGGTACTCGTAGGCGACGGTGGCGCCGAGCGACCAGCCGAGCAGCACCGCCCCGCGCAGGTCGAGCCGGTCGACCACGTCGGCCAGCTCCTGGGCCGCCCGCCGGACGGTGGCCGGCCCGTGCCGGGGCAGCTCGACCGTCACCACCCGGTGCCCGGCGGCCAGTTCCCCGGCGACCGGGGCGAAGAACCGCCCGGTGGCGGCCAGTCCGGGGACGAGGACCAGCGGGGTCCCCGTGCCGTGCGGCTCGTACCCGGTCATGTCAGCCCCAGCCGCGCGCGCAGGGACGGCTTGTCGACCTTGCCGACCTCGGTCCGCGGCACCGCGTCGACCGGCTCGACGCGGCCGTGCAGACCGTGCCGGCGCAGCACCGCGCGGGCGGCGGTGGAGGCCTCGGCCACGCTGCCGCGCGGCCGGACCGCGACCAGTACCTCGTTCCGGTAGGCGCCGGGGTGCAGCGGCAGGCTCACCGCCTCGGCGACGGCCCCGGTGGCCTCGATCTCCTCGTCCAGCACCGGCGCGAGCACCGGGCCGGCCGAGGTGGCCAGGGCGTCGGTCAGCCGGCCGAGGATCCGGTAGCGGCCGTCGGCGGTGCGGTGCGCCATGTCGCCGGTCCAGAACTCGGGGGCGCGGAACGTCCGGGCGTTGGCCGCGTCCTGCTCCAGATAGCCCTCGCTGGTGCAGTCCGAGCGGAGCACCAGCTCGCCGGTGTCGGGGGCACCGCCGGTGCCGGGCAGCGGGGCGATCCGGACGCCGACCCCGGCCACCGGGGCGAGACCGTCGCCCGGCGGGCCGTCCGCCATGTCGCCCAGCGCGAGGCCGAACTCGGTGGAGCCGTAGATCTCGCGGATCCTCAGCCCCAGGGTCTCCCTGGCCCGTCGGGTCACGGCCGGGCTCAGATACGCCCCGCCGCAGAGCGCCCGCCGGATCCCGGCCAGGTCCGTGCCGGGGGCGGCGGCGTCCGCCAGCTCCTCGTAGTGCCGGGGGAGCGCGCTCATCACGGTGGCCCGGTACCGCACGAGCTGGTGCAGCAGCACCCTGGGCGGGGCGTCCGGGTCGGCGAGCACCAGCCGGGCGCCGGAGAGCAGCGCGGCGAAGACATGCAGGTCGGTGGCGTGGGCGACGTCCAGGGTGTGTCGGCAGAAGACCACGTCGGTGTCCCGGATCGCGGTGTCGGCGATCCAGCGCCGCCGCTCCCGGACGAACGTGTCCTGGCGCCAGGCGATCCCCTTGGGGAAGCCGGTGGAGCCGGAGGACCAGAGCACCCGGAAGACTCCGGTGTGGGCGGGGGTGTCGTCCGCGAGCGGCTCGGCGGACGCCAGCCGGTCGAGCGGGACGGCGGCCGGGGCGTCCGCCGGAACGGCGCGGCGGGCGGGGGCGGTGGTGTCGGCAGGGGTGGCGGGGTCGGTGACCAGGAGGACCGGCCGGGTGAGCCGCAGTGCCTCCTTGGCCTCCGGCTCGGAGAAGCCGGTCAGCAGCGGGACGTAGTGGGCGCCCAGCCGGGCGGTGGCCAGGATCAGCGCCACGTAGCCGATGCCGCCGCGCAGCGCGTAGGCCACGCAGTCGCCGGCCCGGACGCCGCGCTCGGCCAGCCCGCCGGCGATCCGGTCGGCCAGGCCGAGGAGTTCGGCGTAGCCGGCCGTACCGCCGTCGGTCCGCTGGATCGCGCACGCGTCGGGACGGCGGTCCGCGACGGCGCGCACGGCCTGGTAGAGGCCCTCGGGCCCGGCGGCGGTCACAGTGCCCGCCAGCCCGCGTAGGTGGCGAACCGCCAGTCCTTGGCCAGGCAGTCGACCTGCTGGAACCCGGCCTCCCGCAGCCACGTCAGCTGCGAGTCCAGATCGGCGCAGATGTCGTACGCCATCCGCCGGCGCCCCGCGGCCCACTCCTCCGCCGGGGTGCCCGACGCGTGCACATGGGCCTCGTGCCGGTGGTCGTACATCGGCTCCAGGCGCGGACTCGGCGCGAGCAGCTGCTCCACGTTGACGAACACCCCGCCGGGCGCCAGCACCCGGTGGATCCGGGCGAAGAGGTCCCGTTTCTCCTCGTGCGGGAGGTGGTGGATCGCCAGGCCCGAGACGACGGCGTCGAACGGCCCGTCCGGCAGCGCGTCGGTCAACTCACCGACCAGGGTGGCGATCCGCGGGTTGCCGCGGAACCGGTCGACCGCCTGGCCGAGCATCCCGGCCGAGTGGTCCACCAGCAGCAGCTCGGCACCGGGGATCCGGTCGAGCACGGCCGCGCTGAGCAGTCCGGTGCCCGCGCCGAGGTCCAGGATCCGGGGCCGTTCGGCGACGGTCAGCGCGACCGCGCCGGCCGCGCTGCCGTACAGCAGGTCGAAGGACGGGATCAGCCGGCGGCGCAGCGCGTCGAACGTCGTCGGGTCCCAGAGCTCGGGAAGAGTGGTGGTCCGCATGGTCGTTTCCTCCCGGGGTCAGACGTGCGCGGTGGACCGGCGGAGACCGAGCGGGCGCCGCCGCGGCCGCGCGTGCCGCGCGTCGCCGGGCCCCTGCCGGGTCGAGTGCCTCGGCTCGCCGCCGCGCACCGCGCGGTGACCTCTCTCGTCGGTCATCTCCGGTCCTCCGTACGCTTGTTGGCGTTCTGTTCGAGTACCTCGATGGTGCCCGCCGGGGCCGCCGCCGGGCAGAGAAGGAAGCGCAGCGACACCGGCAGTGCGCGGCACCCGTCAGGGGCGCAGCTCCAAGGTGCAGCACTTGATGCTGCCGCCGCCCTTGAGGAGTTCGGAGAGGTCGACCGGGCGGGGGCGGAAGCCGCGGGCGCGCAGCCGGGCGGCGAGGTGGTGGGCGGGTTCGGGGAGGTAGACGTCGCGGCCGTCGCTGAAGGCGTTGAGGCCGAAGACGGCGGCGTCCTCGGGGGTGGCGAGGAGGGCGTCGGGGAAGGTGCGGTCCAGCAGGGCCCGGGCGGCGGGGGAGAAGGCGGCCGGGTTGTACATGATCTCGTCGCCGTCGAGGACGGCGAGGGCGGTGTCGAGATGGTAGTAGCGGGGGTCGGTGAGCTCCAGGCCGAGGACCGGGCGGCCGAAGAACTCCTGGGCCTCGCGGTGGGATTCGGGGGAGCTGCGGAAGCCGTGGCCGGCCAGGATCCAGCTGTCGGTGGCGAGGAAGTCGCCCGCGCCCTCGTTGACGTGTCTCGGGTCGCGGGTCTCGGTGAAGCCGCGGTCGCGGAACCAGTCGAGGTAGGCGGGGCCCTCGGCGGCGCGTTCGGGGTTGCGGAACCGGGCACCGAGGACCTTGCCGTCGATGACGGTGGCGCCGTTCGCCGCGTAGACCATGTCGGGCAGGCCGGGGACCGGGTCGATCAGCTCCACGGTGTGGCCGGCCTCGGTGTAGAGGGCGCGCAGGCGCTCCCACTGGGCCGTCGCGAGGTCGGTGTCGACCGGCCGGTCGGGGTTCATCCAGGGGTTGATCGCATAGCTCACCTCGAAGAACTCGGGGCGGCACATCAGGATGCGGCGCGGGCGCGAGGTCCGCGGGCGGGTGGGAGCGGCGGTGGGGGAGCTGAGGGCGAGGGCGGGGGCGGTCATGGGGGGCTCCGGGGAGAGGATCGGGATCGGCTGGATCGGGTCAGATCAGGCCGAGGCGGACGGCGTGGGCGACCGCGTGGGCGCGGTTGCGGGCCTGGAGCCGGGCCATCAGTTCGTAGATGACGTTCTTGACGGTGTGTTCGGAGCAGTGGAGCGTCCGGGCGATCACCGCGTTGCCGTGGCCCTCGGCCATCAGGTCGAGCACCGCGGTCTGGCGCGCGGTGAGCGGGGCCGGCGCGGCCGGCGGGGCCGCGGGCCGGACGGCGGGGGAGACGGCGTCGGTGAGCAGCTGGGCGAGGGCCGCGTACGGCATCCGGCCGTCGCCGTGGTGGGCGCCGTGCACGGCGGCGGCGAGGTGGGGCGGGGTGAGGCCGGCCGAGCGCAGGACGGCGGCGACGCCGACGTGCAGGGCCAGCCGCAGGCCGGCGGGCGTCACCGTGTCGCAGACCAGCAGCTGCGGGCGGTCGGTGGCCGCGCCGGTCCGGACGGCCTCCTCGACGCTGGGCGCGGCGGCCAGCGTGACGGTGCCGCTGCCCGGGTGCGGGGAGGTGGCGATCCCGGCGTGGCCGAGCATCGAGGTGAGCCGGGGCGCGGCCGGGCCGGCGAGCACATGGGCGCGCGGGGCCGGGGCCTGCGGGGCGCGTTCGGCGAGGAGGGCGCTCACAGCAGGCCCGCCCGCAGCGCGTAGGCGACCGCGTGGGCACGGTTGCGCAGCCGGAACCGCTGGGTGATGTCGTGCACGACGGTGGTCACGGTTCTCTGGGAGTAGGCGAGTCGCTGGGCGATCTCGCTGGTCTCGTGGCCGTCGGCGACCATGCTCAGCACGGAGCGCTCGCGCTCGGACAGGCCCGCCGCCGCCCACCCGGGGGCGTCACCGGCGGCGCCGGAGCGGTTGAGCAGCTGGTCGAGCAGGTCCGGGGGGAGGGTGCAGTCGCCGCGGGCGGCGGCCAGCACCGCGCGGGACAGCCGGGGCGCGTCGGCCTCCCGGCGGCGCAGCAGGGCGCGGGCCCCGGCGGCCAGCGCGTGCAGGGCGTCACCGGGCGTCAGATCGCTGGCCACCAGGACGACGGCGGGCCGGCCGGCGGTGTCGCGGGTGGCGCGCAGCATGTCCAGCTCGGCCCGGGCGAACCGGTCCACGATCATGACCACCACCTGCGGCTCCGCGGCCGGGCCGCCGGGGGCGCCCGGGGTGTCCGGTTCCGTCACGGTCACGTCCGGGCAGGCGTACAGGGTGCTCTTGGTGCCGGCTTCCAGCACCGGGTCGAGGGCGACGACGCTGACAGGTACGGGTTCTCCCACCGGGTCCTCCGAAGGTCATCCGCCCGGTCGGGGCGGTGCGCGGGACAGGTACGGGCTGAGCGGGGCAGGGGTGCTGCGCAACAGCTGGTGGTACTGGACAGAGACTGCGGGCCGGCGGGTGGGGGTGGCATCGGGAGCGGCCCCCCAGCTTTGCCCGCGGCCGGGGCGCGGGGTGCGGACCGTACGGCGGCGGACCCCGGCGACCGGGTGTTCCGGGCCTGGTGACGGCGGGTCGGCCCCGGTGACGGCGGGCCGGGCCGGGCGGGGGCGGGCGGCGCCGCCCGGCCGCGCCGCCCGGTGGCCCCCGGTGGCCCGGCGCTCCCGCCCTGGTGGGGGCGGTCCCCGGGAGGCCGGTGCCCCGGGTGGGCGAAACCTGGGGGCTCCTGGGTAGTGGCGGGAGAATATGGGGAACCGGCCCCCATGTGGGGGGGTGGGGGGCTCTGGGACGTTGGTCCTGTGACTGACACCGCCACTCCCCCCGACACCCGGACCCCGACCCTGCCGCGCTGGTGGTGGGCCCGCGGGCTGACCCTGCGCGAGCGGCTCGCCACGCCGGGCCTCCCGGTGGCCGGGCCGGCCGCGGCCCCGGGCCGCGGCCCCGGGCCGTGGTCCGCCGGGGACCGCGCGGGGTTCGCCGCCCGGCTGGCGAGCCTGGGCCTCGGCGACGGGCAGGCCTTCGCGCTCGGGGACGAACTGCCCGACCGCCTGGCCGCCCGGTCGGCCAAGCCGCGGTGGGCGCGGTACGTGGAGCGGACGGTGGCCGGTGCCCCGGTGACCGCGGGGGCGCCCGAACAGGCGCACGGCGAGGGCGTCGAGGTCTTCCTGCCGGTGCTGCGCCCGCTGATCACCCAGGCCTGGGCCGGGGTGGCCGCGCGGCTGCCCCTGCCCGAGGGCGAACACGCCGCCGTCCGGGCCGCGTTCGAGCAGCGGCTCGGCCACCAGCTGGTCCGGCGGGCGGCCCGGACGCTGGTCCGCGAGCTGAGCGAGGCCCGCGCCGAGGGCCGGCTCACCGGGGCCACCGGGCCGGAGCGGTTCGCCGCGTTCACCGCCGAACTCGGCACCGGGCCGGGGCTGTCCCGGCTCTTCACCCGCTACCCGGTGCTGGCCCGGATCCTCGGCGGGACGGCCGCCGACGCGGCCGAGGCCGTGCTGGAACTGGCGGAGCGCCTCCACACCGACCGCGCCGCGCTGGTCGCCGGACTCTTCCGGGGCGAGGACCCGGGCGCGCTGGTCCGGCTGGAGCTCGGCCGCGGCGACGCCCACCAGGGCAACCGCTCCGTCGCGCTGCTGCACTTCGCGGACGGCGGCGCCGTCGTCTACAAGCCGCGGCCGCTGGGGCAGCATGCGCTGCTGGACGAGGCGGTCGGCTGGCTCAACGGCAAGGTGGCCGGGCTGGGCCTGCGCACCCCCCGGTCGGTGCGCGGCGCCGGGTACGGCTGGCTGGAGTTCGTCGAGCACCACTGGTGCGGCTCGGTCACCGCGGCGGACCGCTTCTACCGGCGCCAGGGCGCGCTGCTCGCCCTGCTGTACGCGGTGGACGGCGCCGACATGCACTACGAGAACGTCATCGCCTCCGGCGACCAGCCGGTGCTGGTGGACGCCGAGACCCTGTTCCACACCGGCCTGCCGGCCGCCACCACCGCGGGCGCCGACCCGGCGGCCGGGGCACTGGAGGCCTCGGTGCACCGGACCTGCCTGCTGCCGAACCTGCTGATCGGCGAGAACGGCGCGCTGGACATCTCCGCCCTCGGCCGCGCCGACAGCGGCGCGTACCCGAGCGACGGGCTGCGCTGGGAGGACGCCGGGACGGACACCATGCGGGCCGTCCGCGGACCGGTGGAGAGCCCGGCCGGGCAGAACCAACCGCTGCCGCAGGGCCGGACGGCCGGGCACGCCGACCACCGCGCCGCGCTGCTGGAGGGGTTCCGGGCCGGCTACGACGCGATCACCGCGCACCGCGCCGAACTCCTCGGCACGGACGGCCTGCTCTGCACGGACGGGCTGCCGGGCGCGGCCGGCGCGCTGGGCACGGACGGGCTGCTGGGCCGCTGGGCGCACACGCCCGCCCGGCTGCTCGTCCGCTCGACCCGGCTCTACACGACCCTGCTGGACGAGTCCACCCACCCCGACCTGCTGCACGACGCGCTGGCCCGGGACTCGGTGTTCGCCGTGCTCTGGACGGAGTCCGCCGACGACCCGGCCCGGCAGCGGCTGATCGAGCACGAGATCGCCGAACTCTGGCGCGGGGACGTGCCGCTGTTCTTCCACCGCCCGGGGCGCACGGCGGTCTGGACCGGCCGTGACGTCCGGGTGGACGGGATCCTGCCCGTGCCCAGCCTGGTCGCCGTCCAGGGGAAGATCGCCGCGATGGACGAGGTGGACCGCCACGACCAGGAGTGGGTCATCTCCGCGACCCTCGCCGTCTCCAGCGCCAACTCGCCCGACGCCGGGCCCCGTTCGGAGCTGGCCCCGGTCCGGGTACCGGCCGTCGTGCCCGAGTCGCCCCGGCTGCTCGCCGCCGCCTGCGGGATCGCCGACGAGATCACCGCCCGGGCCGTGCACGGCGACGGCCGGGCCAACTGGCTGGGCCTGGAACGGGTGGCCGGGGCGCACTGGGCGGTGCTGCCGATGGGCGGCGGACTCGCCCAGGGCTACTGCGGGGTGGCGCTCTTCCTGGCCCAGACCGGCGCGCTCGCCGGGGCCCCGCGCTACACCGCGCTGGCCCGGGAGGCGGTCCGGCCGCTGCCGGCGCTGCTCTCCGCGCTGGTCACGGACCCGGAGCTGAGCGCCGCCGTCGGGCCCGGCGCCCTGAACGGGCTGGGTGGCATCGTCCACACACTGCTGCGGCTCACCGAACTGCTGGGCGGCGAAGGCGACCGCGACGGCGTCCGGGCCGAGCTCGACGGCTGCCTCTCCGACGCGCTGACCGCCCTCGCCCACGCCGCCGACGCCCTGCCCGACGGGCCCGGTGCCACCGGACCCGTCACCGGTCTGGCCGACGGCCTCGCCGGCGCGCTCGCCGCCGTGCTGCCCCTCTGCAGGGCGACCGGCGACCGGCGGGTGGCCGAGCGGGCGGCCGAGCAGGCCCGGCGCCTCGCCGACCGGCTGCTCGCCCTCACCGGGGCGGGCTCCGGGGCGACCGGCCTCGCCCACGGCGACGCGGGCACCGGCTGGGCGCTGCTGAGGTACGCCGCCGTCCGGGGTGAGGCGGGCGCGGACGGGCGGCCGTACGCCACCGCCGGGGCCGCGCTGCTGCGCCCCGCGCTGGACGCCGCGGTGCGGGCCGGGGCGGGCGGCGACCTCTCCTGGTACTCCGGCCTCGCCGGCGTCGCGCTCGCCGCGGCGGACACCCTGACCGACGCCGCGGTGGCCGACGACGCCCTGGCCGACGGGTTCGACCACTGCGTCCGCCTGCTCTCCGCCCCCGGCGGGAGCGACGACCTGAGCCTCGGCCACGGCACCCTCGGCGCGCTGGAGGCGCTGACCGTCCTCGCGGAGCGCGGCCACCCCGGCGCCCGGGACGCGCTTACCCACCGCACCGGCGAGGTGCTCGGCCTGATCGAGCAGCAGGGCCACCGCTGCGCGACCCCCGACCACGTGCCGTCCCCCGGGCTGCTCACCGGCCTCTCCGGCATCGGCTACGCCCTGCTCCGGCTGGGCTTCCCCGGGACCGTGCCCTCCGTCCTGCTGCTCGACCACGCCCCCCGGGCGACGAGCGGCCCGCACCGCACCACCCGCTGAACCTTCCGCCGCACCGCCGCACCTCCCCCGATCCGCTCCCCGTACCCGCGCAAGGCCACCAGAAGGGATCCACCCTCATGAACAAGCCGACCGCCACCGCCGCCACCGCTGCCACCACCGCTGCCGCCGCCGAGCAGGTCCAGGGCCAGGAGCAGGACCCGGCCGGCGGGATCCGCCTCTCGGGCCGCAACCGCGCCTGCGCCCGCGCCCGCGTCCTCGCCGGCATGGTGCTGACCAGCGGCATCGTGATCACCCTCAGCAGCCTGGACACCACGGTCTCCGCGCCGCACATCTGAGCACCCCGACGGATCGTCACGACGGATCGTCACGACGGCGGTGCGGGTCCGCGCAGGCAGCGGGCCCGCACCGCCGCGTCCGCGTCCCTGCCGGGGCGGCACGCGGTCTGACGTTGAGCGGCCCGCATCAACTATGCTCACCGGTCATGCGTTCCCATGCGCCGTATGTCGTCGGACGTGACTCACAGTTGCGTTCCCTCCAGCAGGCGCTGTCCGACGCGCGGCAGGGGCGCGGCGGCGTCGTCTTCCTGGTCGGGGAGGCGGGTATCGGCAAGTCCCGCCTCGCGGCCGAGGCCGTGGGCACCGCCTTCGACTCCGGCATGCGCGTCCTGCGCGGCCGCAGCAGCACCACCGGGCCCACCGTGCCGTTCCGGCCGCTCACCGAGGCCCTGATGTCGCTGTTCCGCAGCGGGGAACCGGTGGACGACCTGGCCCTCGGCCCCTACCGGCCGGTGCTCGGCCGGCTCATACCCGACTGGAACACCGGCGACCACGAGAACAGCTCGATGGTCATCCTCGGCGAGGCCGTCCTGCGGCTGCTCATCGGCGCCGCCAAGGGCCGCGGCCAACTGCTGCTGCTGGAGGACCTGCACGACGCCGACCCCGAGACGCTCGCCGTGGTCGAGTACCTGGTGGACAACCTGGAGTACACGCCCGTGCTGCTCCTGGCCACCATCCGCACCGAGTTCTGCGACGCCCTCGACCTGGCCGGCTCGGCCCGCCGACGCGGCGTCGGCACCCTCATCGAACTCCCCCCGCTCACCCGCCCGCAGGTCCGCGACATGATCGCCGCCCAGCTGGGCACCGAGCCGGACGGCGTCCCGGAGACGGTGCTGGACCGGCTCTGCGACGACAGCACCGGCAGCCCGTTCCTGATCGAGGAACTGCTCCAGTCGATGATCAGCGGCGGCGCGCTGGTCCAGGGCACCGACGGCTGGCGGGTCGTCGGCGACCTGCGCAGCGACGTCTCCACCGCCCTCGCCCGCGGCATCCTGCGGCGGATCGACCGGCTCGGCCCGCAGGGCCAGACCCTGCTCTCCGCCGCCGCCGTGCTCGGCCGGCGCTTCCCGCTGACCGTGCTCCAGCGGATGACCGGCATCGACGACCGCAGCCTGCTCAGCCATCTGCACGCCGGGGTCGCCGCCCAGCTGGTCGTCCCCGACGAACCCGCCCCGGACTGGTACGCCTTCCGCCACCCGCTCACCGTGGAGGCGCTGTTCACCCAGCTCACCCCCGGCACCCGGGCCGAACTGGCCGGCCGGGCCGCCGACGCCGTCCAGGCCCTGCACCCCGAACTCACCGGCGAATGGTGCCCGCTGGTCGCCGGGCTGCGCGCCGAGGCCGGCGAACGCGCCGAGGCGGGCCGGCTGTTCGCGGAGGCCGGCCGACGGGCCCTGGCGGACGGCGCGATCGGCTCCGCCATCACCCTGCTGGACCGCGCCGAACGGCTGCTGGCCGGCAGCGCCGACCCCGCCCGCCGGGCCGAGGTCCTGGAGTCGCTGCTGCCCGCGCTCGCCGAGGCCGGGGACTTCACCCGCGCCTTCGACCTCGCCGAACACCTGCACGCGCTCGGCGGCGCCGGCCTGAGCGCCCCCCGGCTCGCCGCGCTGCACACCCGGCTCGCCAAGGTCGCCCACACCGCGGGCCGTTGGGCCGACGGCAACCGGCAGATCGCCCGGGCCCGGGCCGTCCTCGGCCCGTCCCCCGACGAGGCCGCCTCGGCGCCGGTCGACGTCGCCGCCGCCTACCTCGCGCTGGACACCCCGGGCCCCGACCGCACCCAGCAGGCCGAGAAGCTGGCCCGTTCGGCCGTCGAGGCGGCCCAGCGGCACGACCTGCCCACCGTCGTCTGCCAGGCCTGGGAACTGCTCGCCTCGGTCGCCCGCGAACGCGACCCCGCCGAGGCCCACGCCATGCTGGAACGGGCCCTGACCACCGCCGAACGCCACCGGCTGCCGCTCCAGCGGATGTACGCGCTCACCCGGATCGGCGGCAACGGCTGGCTCGCCGACGGCGACGCCACCGGACTGGCCACGGCCCGCGACGAGGCCCTGCGGCTCGGCTCGGCCACCATCGTCTACACCATCGACGGCATCCTGATCCTCGACTCCGTCCTGCGCGGCGAGTTCGCCGCCGCCCGGGCCGCCGCCGAGGAGTGCCTGACCGTCGTCCGGCGCCTGCGGCTCGCCCCCGCCGTCCGCTACGTCCTGATGGCGCGGGCGACCCTCGCCGCCCACCTCGGCGACCGGGCGGGGATGGACGAGGCGCTCGCCGCGTTCGCCGCCTGGGACGGTGCCGGCTCCCAGGAGGAACCGCTGACCCTCGGCCTCGCCCGGACGTTCTGCGCGCTCATGGAGGAGGACCGCGAGACCGCCCGGCGCGAACTGCACGCCGTCGGCGAACTCGAACGGGACAACCCCTCCACCTACTACCTCAGCGGCCGGCACGGGATCGGCCTGCTGCTCGACGTCCTGGACGGCCGGGCCGGCCGCGCCCGGCACGACGAGGCCGCCGCCACCGCGCCCGGCCGGATGCGCTGGAACCGCCAGTTCGTGCTGTTCGCCGACGCCGTCCTGCTCGGCCGCGAGGGCCGCCCCCAGGAGGCGGCGGCCGCCGTCGCCGAGGCCCTGCGCGCCGCCGAGCCCTACCCCACCACCCTCCACCTCGGCCTGCGGCTGGTCGCCGACGCCGCCCACGCCGACGGCTGGGGCGAGCCGGTGGCCTGGCTGCGCCGGGCCGAGCACCATTTCCACCAGCACGACGTCGCCGCCGTCGCCAACGCCTGCCGCGCCGCCCTGCGCCGCCTCGGCGCACCCGTCTACCAGCACCGCACCGGCACCAGCCGCATCCCCGAGGACCTGCGCGCCCTCGGCGTCACCGTCCGCGAGTACGAGGTCTTCGTCCTGCTCGCCGAGCGCCTGAGCAACAAGGACATCGCCGACCGCCTCTACATCTCCCCGCGCACCGTGGAGAAGCACATCGCCAGCCTGATCACCAAGACCGACGAGCCCAACCGCACCGCCCTCTGCGCCCGTTCGGCCGCCGCCGGGCCGGGATAGGGCCGGGCCCGGCGGCGGCCGAACGCCGGAGGTGGCGGCTGGTCAGCGGTTGTCACCCAGTTCCTGATGCATCTGGGGCTGGTCGTCCTCGTCGTGGGTCAGGGCGTGGCGCTCGACTTCGGAACACTGCGCTTGAGCCCGGCCATGTCGGGGTACTTGTCGGTGAATGCGGTGCGGACCATCGAGATGTACGCGTCGTGGACGCCGGGGGGCAGGAACTTCTTGTAGAAGTCGACGGCCTGCGTGGTCATGAAGACGCCGTCGTCGGTCTTCTCCCACTCCTTGTCACGTTCCTGGTTCCACAGCGCCTCGGTCTCGTCGGCGTTCTTCGGCAGCAGCCATTTCTCGGGGGTGCCGAGGTAATGGCTGACGTAGTGCCAGGCGGCACACGAAACCGTGGGCGTCGTCACGGGAAACGTCGAGGCCGAGGTTCCTCATGGCCTGGAGGATCTGGGTGCTGAAGACGCAGGCGGCGCCGACGGTGTACTTCCGGGAAACCGGCTCGCCCCACTTCGCGTAGTCCCACTGGCCGCTCCGCGCTCGCGGCCTTCAGCTCCGCCGCGACCGTTGCCGTCGCCAATGCCACAGGAACACTCTTCTCTTCGTGGTCAGGATTGAACGGAGCCGCCGGGCCGGACCGCAGGACCGACGGCAGACACGCGTCGCCCGAGGCCGCTCCGACACAGCAGCGGAGAAGACCCCGGGCACCCCGAGTTTCCGGCAGCAGTCAGCCCGACTCCTGAAAACCTGTTGCGTTCACTCCTGCGAGTGAACGAGGCAGGCAGGACACGCCGGCGCGGTCACGGTGCACCGACGATCGCTCATTGGTTTGTGCTCGTCGATCGCGTTCGTCACCGTTCTGGTGGCGGTTCATCAGATCGCGCGAACTCGTGGTTGTTCGCCGGTTGGGCCAGGTGGGCGTGGATACGCTCGGTCGCGTCGTCCGAATGGGGGCGGCAGCCCGTCGTCCCGGCCGTCGTGCGTTGGTGCGGAGTTCACGCCCGGGCAGTTCCCGTGGGAGTGGACATGAGTTCTGCAGGTCGTAAGACCATCGCGGTGATGGCCGCGGCTCTGGCGTCGCTGGGCGCGGGGAGCGGTGTCACCGCGTCCGCGGCCACCCCGGCGGCCGCGCCGTGCAGCGGGGAGGAGTGCCCCAGCCTGAAGCCGACCAGGCTGACGGCCAGTCAGGCGAGCCTGAACATCACCCAGATGCAGCTGGAGAACATCTACGCGATGGCCAGCGACGCGGTGACCGGGCAGCCCATCCGCGGTGCGCGGATCGTGTTCGCCACCGTCGGCGGCCGGACGCTGGGCGCGGCCTACACCGACTACGACGGCGTGGCCGCGATCACCGCCCCGGAGAACCTGGGCCCCGGAACGCTCCAGGAGCTGCTGGGCGGTTACGAAGCCGCGATGGTCGGCGACGGCGTCCACGCCCCGGCCGGGGCCCACGGAGCCATCACCATCGGTACCGACCAGGGCCCCGGTGTCCCGGGCTCCCCGTGCGCCGTCTGCAGTGACCGCGGGCTCAAGCAGGACGTGGTCCCGGTCGACTGGAGCCGGTAGGGATGCGGCTCTTCCGCCGGCCGTCCCGGGCGGCCGACCACACCGTCCCGGCCCGTCGTCCGGCCGGGGCACAGGAGAACGGCGGGGTGGCCCCGGTCGGTGCGGTCAACGGCCACGCCGTCCTGGAGACCGTGGCCGCGCTGCCCGTCAGCACCTGGCGCTACCTCTGGGAGCCCGAAGACGTGCGCCACCTCGGGCCGATGGCCCAGGACTGGCACGCCGCCTTCGGCTTCAACCGGGACGACACCACCATCCCCGTCGTCGACGGCCTCGGCGTCGCCCTGGTGTGCGTCCAGGCACTGCACCGCCGCGTGGAAGAACTCACGGCCGAAGTGGACCGGCTGCGAGCAGCCGCGGGCGTGCACACGCCCGGGGCCGCGTGACGGCGGCGCCCAATCCCTGGGCGACTCGGGGGAGTCGGCCCCCGCGGAACCCTCGTCGCGATCCGGAAGGCAGGAAACCTTGGCACCACACGACACCGTGACGGGACCGTCCGAGGCGGTGGATCAGCGGTCGCCGGTGTGTACGGACGCGATCTGGCGGCTTCCGGTGACGGTCTGTCGCATCACCCAGTTCCTGGGCGAGCGGACGGCCGGCGCCCTCCTGGAGCGCGCCATCGCCTCCGCCGGCGACACGTTGAAGCCCTCCATGATCCGGGACCGGGAGGTGGTCCCCGACTTTCGCCGCTCCCGGTCGTGCCAGGACTTCGCCGCGCCCGAGTTGATGGCGGCCATCGACGAGGTCCTGGAGGCGGTCGAGCACACGCTGGGAGTCTCCTGCCGGAACACCGAACCCAGCTACAGCCTCAACGTGCACAACGACGGCGACTTCTACCGGCCGCACCAGGACACCAGCGCCGAGTTCTCCCCCCGGCGTCTGCTCACGTTCGTGTATTACCTGCATCGCACGCCCCGGCCTTTCGACGGGGGCGAGCTGCGGGTGTTCGACGCCGCCCTGCCGCTGTACACCGGGACGACCGGAAAGTGGGAGGAGCGCACCTGGCGGGACTGGGAGCCCGAGCACGACAGCATCGTGTTCTTCCGCCCCACCGCCTGGCACGAGGTCCGGCCGGTCGGCTGCCCGAGCAGGCAGCACGCGGACAGCCGCTTCGCCGTCAACGGCTGGCTGTGCAGCCCCGACCCCGCACGCGCGGAACGACGGCCGCAGCCACCGCGGCCACGGCCGGCAGGAGGTGGTGGGCCGGCCAGGTGAGCACGACGGACACCACGCCGGGATCGAAGTCGTCGTCCCGCTCGAAGTCCGGTCCAGCCTTGATGCCGTTGCCTGGCTCTCCGGGTTCCGCTGGAAGGTCGGCGCACCTGGCGGCGCACCCGCGGAACAGAGCCCGATCGCCGGCACGCCCCGCCAGGCGGCCTCAGAGTTGGACGGGCAGGTGGCGGGGGCCGCGGAGCATGGCGTTCTGCCGGTAGGGGGGCGGGTCCTGGACCAGGCGTGCTGTGCCGAGGCGGGAGATCAGCGCACCGAGCGCGGCCTCGGCTTCGATGCGGGCGAGTGGTGCGCCGTAGCACAGGTGAATACCGCTGCCGAAGCCGAGGTGCTGGTTGTCCGGGCGGGCGGGGTCGAACCGGTCGGGCTCGTGGAACCGCTTGGGGTCGCGGTTGCCCGAGGCCAGCGCGAGCACGACGGAGGTGCCTTCGGGGATGGTGGTGCCGGCGACGTCGATGTCGGCGAGGGGGACGCGTTCGCGCATGTGGACCGGGGGTTCGTAGCGCAGCAGTTCCTCCACCGCTCGCGGCAGCAGGTCCGGTTCGCGACGCAGCTGATCCAGATGTTCGGGCCGGCGCAGCAGGGTGAGCACCCCGTTGGTGATCAGGTTCACCGTGGTCTCGTGTCCCGCGATGAGCAGCAGCACGGCGGTTTCCGCGAGTTCTTCCCGGCTGAGCCGCAGGGCCGGGTCCGGCTCGTTGACGAAGGCGGAGAGCATGTCGTCGCCTGGACTGCCACGGCGCTTCTCGGCGAGGTCCACCAGGTACCGGCCCATCTCGCCCCGCGCCTGGTCGCCCTCCTTGTCCCGCCCGGTGGAGTCCTCTTCGGGCCTGACGTCGGCGGACGCGACGATCGCGTCGGACCACGCCCGGAAGAGCGGCTCGTCCTCACGTGGCACGCCGAGCAGGCGGCAGATCACCGTGACGGGCAGTGGGTAGGCGAAGTCGTCGACGATGTCGATCCGGTGGCCCGCCTGGAAGGGCTCCAGCAGTTCCTCGGTGAGCCGGGCGATCTCGTCGCGCATGGTATCGACCCGGTGCGGGCTGTGCGGGGGGCCGAACGGCCGCATGGCCAGGGTGCGCAGTCTGTGATGCTCCGGGTCGTCGAGCCGCAGGAACGGCGGCTTGTGCGTCGTCTCGCCACGGGTGCGGGGATCGACACTCATCCGTGGATCGTGGAGCAGGGCGGCGATCTCGTGGTAGGTGCCGATCAGGTAGCTGCCGTCCGCCTGCCGTACAACGGGACCGGCCTCGCGGAGTTCCGCGTACAGCGGGTAGGGGTTGGGGCGGTTCGCGTAGTCGGTGATCCGGGCCAGCAAGGTGTCGGAGTCCATGGTGGCTCCTCGTCGTTGGGCGGGACGTGGGTCAGCCGTTGGGCCGCACCACGGTCAGTCGGCGGTCGGGCAGATATCCGGTGAGCGCCACGGTGGGGCCGTGGGACAGCCTCTTCGGATCCGGCACGTCGGACGGGACCGGGATGTCCGCCGCGAGCGCGCGGTCCGCCGCGCCGGGCGGGGGCGGGAACGGAGCAGCCGTCTCGATCAGGTGCCGGTAGTAGTCGAGCGACTTGGCCATGTCGACGGTGACCGCCGCGGTGACCCGCCCCTGGTAGCCGTAGACCATCGCCAGACGGCGCGCCTCCAAAGAACCCTGGGCGATGACCACGTGGTCGGAGAAGGTGGGCACGCCCACCGACTTGATGTTGAGCCCGAACTGGGTCGACCAGAACGTCGGGAGGGCAAGGTGCGGGCGCCGCAGGGGCCCTGGGCTGACCATGTTGTGGGCCGCCACCCCGGCCTGCTCGACCGCGTTTCCCCAGTGTTCGAGGGAGAGCATCTGGTAACCGAACAGCGGGTGGGGGAAGCGGGAGACGTCGCCGGCGACGAAGAGGTCGTCAGTGACGATTCCGTACATGTTGAAGGCGCGGCACCCGGCGTCGCAGGCGATTCCGCGCGGGCCCGCCGCCAGTCCGGAGTCCGCCAGCCACTCGACGTTGCGGACCGCCCCCAACGCCACGACGCACACGTCCGCCTCGACGCGGCTGCCGTCGGACAGCTCCGCGCCGGTGAAGCGGCCGCTGTCGTCCCCGCGCAGGGCGGTGACCGTCACTCCGGTGCGCAGGTCCACACCGTGGTTGCGCTGCATGGCGGCCGCGAGTTTCGACAGGGTGCCGCCGAGCGCGCCCACCAGAGGTGCGGGACCGCGTTCGGCGACGGTGACGTCCAGTCCGCGTTCCCGGCAGGCCGAGGCGATCTCCGAGCCGGTGAAGCCGCCGCCGATCACCAGCACCCGCCGTGGCCCTGCGGCCAACCGCTCGGCCAAGCCGCCGGCGTCCTCGCGGGTACGCAGGGTGAACACCCCGTCCAGAGCGGCCTCCTGCGGGTTGGGCCAGGGCCGCGCCCTGGTCCCGGTGGCGATCAACAACCGGTCGTACGGCAGCGACTCGCCGTCGGCCAGCATCACCCGCTTCCCAAGGGGGTCCAGGCCGGTGGCGCGTACGCCCAGCCGCCACTCGGCGTCCGGATCCCGGCGCATCGGCAGCCCCGTGGTGTCCGCCGCCGCCAGGCCGAGCAGCACCTGCTTGGACAGCGGCGGCCGGTCGTAGGGCGGATGGGGCTCGTCGCCGACCACAGTCAGTGAGCCGGTGAAGCCCTCCTCCCGCAAGGCCTCCGCGGCCCGCAACCCGGCCAGCGACGCGCCGACGACGACGATCCGGCCCTCTTTCAGGTCACCGGTCATCGGCGCTCACCTCCTCACCGAGGAGGATGGCCTGGACCGGGCACGCCGCCGCGGCCTGGCGCACGCGCCCGACCTGGTCGTCGGGGACGGCCGGGGCGTACAGCAGTCCCTCCTCACCGTGCAGCTGGTACACCCCCGGCGCGAGGAAAACGCACTGTGCGTAGCCCTGGCAACGCGTGAGGTCCACAACGGTTCGCATCCCCATCCCCACCACTCCCTCTGCCGCCGCACCCCCCTCTCTCCCAGCATGGGACGAGAACCGGACGCTCGCACGGCGGCTGCCCGGGGACGCCGCCGCCGCCGCGGCGGCCGCCGAGCCGACCGCCCCGCCCACCAGTGCAGCGGTGGCCCGGCCCGCCGCGGTGCAGGCCGCCGCTCCCCGTGACGAGTGTGTGGAGCTCCTTCCCCGCCCGGGGCTTCCGGAGGGGAAGGCCGGCACCGACCCGGCGAACCTGTGCGGTCGGAGCAGCTAGCGCATCTCGCGGACGCGGCGGGAGGCGAGGACGGCGAGGCCGGTGAGGGTCAGGACGAGGGCGACGCCGGTGAACATCGCGCCGGTGCCGATCTGGGCCAGGGCGCCGCAGACGATCAGGGAGAGCGGCGCGGCCGCGTAGCCGAGGACCATGTCCACCGAGATCACCCGGCTGAGCACCTCCTGGGGGATGGTGCGCTGGATCCAGCTCAGGCCGAAGACGCCCTGGAAGCCGATGCCGAAGCCCATCGCCAGCACCGTGGCGACCGCGGCGGGCAGGCTGTCGAGCGCGCCGAGCAGGCCCATGCCGACGGCCAGCCAGCCGACCAGGGCGGCGATCAGCAGGCCCACCCGGGGGCGGCCGCCGACCGTGCCGCCGACCAGGGTGCCGAGCATCGCGCCGCCGGCCAGGGCGCCGTTGAGCAGGCCGAGGGTGGTCGAGCCGCCGTGCAGGGCCTCCTTGGCGAGGGTGGCGAAACCGACCGTGAACGGCCCGGCGTAGCAGAAGTTGACGGCGGTGTCGACGGCCAGCACGGTGCGCAGCCGCGGGTCCTCCCAGGTGTAGCGCAGGCCGACCCGGATCCGGGACCGGAGCGAGTCCTCGGCGGCCGGGGCGGCGGGCGCTTCGGGTACGTCGGCAGGGTCGCCAGGGTCGGCGGCCGGGCGGCGCGGGAGGGTGCGGACGCGGGAGACGCAGAGGCCGCAGAGGGCGAAGCAGACGCCGTCCACGACGAAGGCGACCGGCGCGTCCGAGACGGCGACCACCAGGCCGCCGACGGCCGGGCCGAGCACGGCGGAGACCCGGGTGCCCACGCCGAGCAGCGCGTTGGCCGGGGTGATCAGCTCCTTCTCCACCACCGACGGCAGGATGGAGACCCGGGCGGGCTGGAAGAAGGCGTCGACCACGCCGAAGGCGGCGGCCGCGGCGCAGAGCATCCAGACCGTCAGGGTGCCGCTCAGCCCGGCCAGTCCGACCGCCGCCATCAGGGCGGCGCGGGCCCAGCTGGAGGACATCATCAGGGTGCGGGTGGACCACTTGTCGCTGAGCGAGCCGCCGACCAGGGTGAGCAGTGCCCGGGGGACGGCCTGGAAGGTGAGCACATAGCCGAGGGCGAGGGTCGAGTGGGTGAGGCTCAGGGTGATCCAGGAGAACGCGATGTAGCTGAAGCCGTCGCCGAGCAGGGAGAGGGACTGGCCCAGCCAGAGCAGCCGGAAGGAGGGCAGCCGGGCGGGTGCCCAGAGCCGTGGGCCGGCGCCTGCCAGCGTGGTCGTCGCCATGGTCGGACCTTTCGTCGGGCGCGTGGAGGGCGGGAGGAGGAGTGGGAGAAGGAGCGGGAGGGAGGAAGGTGCGGCAGCGCCGGGGGGGGGGGGGGGGGGCCCCCCCCCCCGGGGGGGGGGGCGCGGGGGGGCCGGGGGGGCGGGGGGCCCGGCCGGGCCGGGGGGGCGGCGGCCGGGGGGCAGGGGCCCCGGGCCCGTGGGCCGCGGG